>JACRDR010000460.1 GCA_016212845.1 Elusimicrobiota bacterium | reverse complement strand
CCGACCGCGCCGCGCCGTTCGTGGAGCGCACCGCCGGCGCGGTCGTGCATGAGATCCGTCACGCGATGGACCACGAAGCTCTGGGCGAGGCGCCGCTGTTTCTCGAGAACGAGCTCGCGGCCTACGCGGACCAGGCGATCTTTCTCTGGAAGCGGCTCGAAAAGGACCCGCGTTACCGCGGGTTGGCCGACGTCGACCAGGCGGTCGGCCGCGGCCTCGACGGGCGCGGCGGCGTCGAGCGCTGGTGGACGCGCCGGCTGCCCGTCCGCCGCATCTCCAGGCTCAAGCGCGCCGTCGCCGACGCCAGGCGGGAGCTCTCCCGGTCGACCAGCCAGGAGACCAACGATTGGTTTCTCGCGCGGGCATGGGCCGGCGGCCTCGACGAGTTTCGCGACGCGCTCGCGCGCGCGGGCTATCTGCCCGCGGTGTCGTTGCTGTCGCCGCCGCCGGACGCGGCCGCCTCCAGCCGTCGCGAGCACGAACACGTCTGGCGGCAGCTGGCGGTCCTGAGATCCGGCAAGCTGCCGCCGCAAGAGAAGGCGCGCCGGGCAAGAACGCTCGAGGCCGAGCTGGAAAGCGCCGAGCGCCTCGCCGGATTCTGGGGAGACGCCGAGCGTCTCAAGAAGGCGCGAGAGTATGCGACGCGGGCCCTCGAGGCCCGCCGCAAGGATTGGGAGGAGCTGCATGGCCGACAAGCAAGCCGTTGAGACCGCCGAAGCGCCGAAGGCGATCGGACCCTATTCGCAGGGCATCCGCGCGGGCGGCTGGATCTACGTCTCCGGCCAGATACCGCTCGACCCGAAGACGATGCAGCTCGTCGGCGCGACCGTGGCGGAGCAGACCGACCGCGTCTTGAAGAACGTCGCCGGAGTGCTGGCCGCGGGCGGCGCCTCGCTCGCCCGAGTCGTAAAGACCACCGTCTACATGACGGACCTGGGCAAATTCGCCGAGATGAACGAGGTCTACTCCAGACACTTCACCGCCGCCGGGGGGAGCTTCCCGGCCCGCGCGACGGTTCAAGTCTCCGCGCTGCCGAAGGGCGCTTTGGTCGAGATCGACGCGATCGCATGCTAGGCCCGGGGGCCCATAGCCTGGCGCCAAGGCGCCGGGCCTATCCCCGGGCACAGCGTCCGAGGAGAACGACATGACGCTAGGCAACGACCGGACGTTTCACGACCGTCTGTCCTGGCTGCTGACGATCCCCGTCGGCTGCTTGGCGGGCGGCGCGGCGTATCTGGCCTTCCTGGCGCTCGAGGTGGCGACCGAGGGCGACGCGGTTGGCTCCGCGGAATGGTGGATCGGGCCGCTGCGGGCCGCGGCGTGCGGCTTCGCGCTGGTCCGCGTCGGCGCCTCGGTCGCGCCGTACCGGAAGGCGGCCGCGGGAGCGGTCTTGGCCCTCGTCTACGGCGCTTGGGCGACTCGTTCGTTCGGCTTGAGCGTCGCGAGCGCGTTCGCCTGGAGCGGGGCGGCGGCGGCGTGCTTTCTGTCCCGCGGTCTCAAGGACGATTCCGAGTCCGCGGCCGCGGAGAAGGCGTGACCCGGATTGCTATCATGACCCTCGCGATGCTCGCGGCCGGCTGCACCGCCGAGTTCGTGGAGAAGCGGCCGCGGCGCAACGGCCCGGTTCCCGAGATCGTGCTCGACGCGGGCGGCGGACACCTGCGCTGGTCGCTGCGCGGCGGCGGCTGGCTCGTGAAAAGCCGCCGGGCCGACGCGCTGGAGCAGATCGCCGCCTATTGCGGCGGCGAGACGAAGTATAAGATCGTCGACGAGGTCGCGCGCGTGGACACCGAGGCGCGCTACGTCACCGACGACCTCGGCGAGTCGGAGAACCTGTCGAAGGGCGACCGGCACTACGAGTCGCGGACGGTGCAGCACCTCTATTTCGAATGCGAAAAGTGATCCTGGCGTTGGTCCTGCTCGCCGGCTGCCGCTCGACGCAGCCGGAAGTTCGCGTCGGCCCCGGGGCGGACCTCACGCGTTATCGCCGGATCGGAATTCTTCCCTTCAGCGAGCCGCATGGAAAAGGCGGCAAAGCCGCCGAGCTGGTGGAGCAGGCTTTCCGCGGCATGGGCTTCGGCACGGTCTCGCCCTCGCAGATGGGTCCGGTCTTCGACTCTCTGCGCGTCGAGCGCGGCGCCGAGCTCGGGCTCGAACAGCTGATGACGCTGCGCCAAGCGACCCAGGCGGAGGCTCTCGTGTTCGGCAGCACCGCGCCGGTGAAGAAAGGCGGCAAGCCTCGCTTCTCTATTCTCGTGATCGACGGCCAGAGCGGCGACCTCGTGGCCAAGGGCGAGCGCGACGTTCTTTCGGACGAGAGGGGCGGGCTCGAGGCCACGGTCGACGCCGTCATGGACGCGATCCGCGACAAGCTCCTGAGCGAGCGCAAGGAGCCCATGATGGAAAAGCTGGAGGACCCGTGAGCCTGAAGTTGGAGCGCCCGATGGTCTTCGTCGACCTCGAGGCCACCGGCGTCGACGTGCAGCGCGACCGCATCGTGCAGATCGCCTGCGTCCGCTTAAGCCCCGACGATTCCCGCGAGTCCTTCGAGTCGCTCGTCGACCCGGAGATGCGCATCCCGGCGGAATCGTCCGCCATCCACGGCATCCGGGACGCCGACGTCCGAGGCAAGCCGACGTTCAAAGAGCTCGCGCCGAAGATCATCGGCTTCTTCGGGGACGCCGATTTCGGCGGCTTCGGCATCTGCCGCTTCGACCTGCCGATGCTCGCGGCGGAGTTCAAGCGCGCGGGTCTCAACTACGATTTCTCGAGCCGCCGCTCGGTGGACGCGATGCTCATCTTTCACCGGATGGAGCCTAGATCGCTGTCGGCCGCCCTGCAGTTCTACTGCGGCAAGACTCTCGAGAACGCGCACAACGCCCAGGCGGACGCCGAGGCGTCTCTCGACGTGCTGCTGGCGCAGATCGAGCGCTACGGCGCGCGCGCGACGGCTCCTCTGCCCGGCGACGTGCAGGGGCTGCACGAGTGGTGCAACGCGCCCGACCCTAGGTGCGTGGACTCGAAGGGGAAATTCGTATGGCGCCACGGCGTGGCGACCTTCAACTTCGGGAAGCACCAGACCCATTCTCTCGAAGAGGTCGTGAAGCTCGACCGGTCCTACTTGGAGTGGCTGATCAAGGCCGAGTCGACCTCGCCCGAGGTGGCGGAGATCACTAAGAAGGCGCTCGCCGGAATCTTTCCCCGGCAGGCGCCGAAGGCCGGGTCTAGCCCCGGCCCACAGGGATGAAGACGGCCGGCGCGTTCTGCACTTTGAGGCCGCGAAGCAAATGATCGGAGCCGGTGAGCGAGTGGAAGGGGACCAAGAGGTTCATCTGCGTACCGTTCTTGTAAGTGATGGCTCGAATCATTGCGTCCTCCTGTGGAGAGTATGGTGCGGATGAGACACCGGCACGAGGGTATTTGGTCCCGCTCCGCCTGGGCCCTGGAGGCCTACTGACAAAGCGCGCGGTCGTGCTGCTTTCCGGCGGACTGGACTCTTCCACCTGCCTTTATTGGGCCCAGCGCGAAGGGTGGGACTGCGAGGCGGTCTCCGTGCTGTACGGGCAGCGGCACGCGCGCGAGTTGGACGGCGCCAGGGCGATCGCCAAAGCGGCGCGGGTGCCGTGGCGCTCCGTCGAGCTCGAATTGCCGTGGCTGAAAGTTTCCTCGCTCGTGTCGAAGTCGGCGAAGCTTCCCGACCTGCCGTTGGCCAAGATCGGGACCGGAGGCATCCCGAGCACCTACGTGCCCGCGCGCAACACCGTCCTGCTCGCCGTCGCCGCGAGCCTCGCCGACGCGACCGGCGCCTCCGCGATCGTGACCGGCGCCAACGCGCTCGATTTCAGCGGCTACCCCGACTGCCGGCCGGCCTTCCACCGCGCGTTCGAGAGCGTGCTCCGGGAGGGGACTCGCTCCGGCAAGATCCGGGTGCTCGCCCCGCTGCTGCGGCTCGACAAAGAGGGGATCGTCCGGCTGGCGCTCGAACTGGGCGTCCCGCTCGGCCTCACCTGGTCCTGCTATAAAGGAGGGCGGCGGCCCTGCGGCCGCTGCGACTCCTGCAAGCTCCGGGCGAAGGGCTTCGCCGAAGCCCAGGCGATCGACCCCGCATGCTGAAGCTGAGCGACGCCAAGCAGGCGCGGGTGGTCGAGGTTTTCTCCTCCATCCAGGGCGAAGGGCTGCGGCTCGGCGAGCGGCAGATCTTCGTACGCTTCGGCGGCTGCAACCTGCACTGCGACTACTGCGACGAGCCCGACACGATCCCGATCCCGTCCGGAGACGTGTGGCCGCGCAAGCGCCTCGAGGAGGAGATCGCCCGCCTCGCCTCCGAGCGCCCGCACAAGTCGATCTCCTGGACGGGCGGTGAACCGCTGCTGCACGCCGCCTTCCTCAAACCCATGCTCGAGTGGGCGCATGGAAAGGGCCTCCAGAACTATTTCGAGACCAACGGCACTCTGCCGGAGGCTCTGCGGGAACTCGCTCCGCTGTGCGACGTGGTTTCCATGGACGTGAAGCTGCCGTCCTCGACCGGGCGGACGTGCTGGTCGGCGCACTTGGAGTGCCTGCGGGTCGCGCCCGAGAAGACCTTCGTCAAAGTCGTGCTTACCGCGGGCTCCAAAGACGACGAGTGGCGGCAGGTCATCCGGCTGCTCCAAGAGATCGACCCGCGCATCCCGCTCGTGCTGCAGCCCGCGACCGCGATCGGAGACGTGAAGCCGATCGAGCCGGAGCGCGCGCTCGCGCTCCTGCGGCAGGCGCGGGGGCTGATCAAGGACGTCCGCCTCATCCCGCAGTGGCATCCCGTCTGGGGGCTGCCGTAGGCGAGCCGGAGCACGTCGCCTCCGGCACCTTCCGGGTCGACCGGGCCCGTCTGCTGGAAAAGCTGGCCGCCTATTCTCTTTCCGAACCCTCCGATTTCCTTCTCCCCTGGATTCGCGCCGCCGCGATGGGCGGGGCGAAAAAGGTTTGGATCTGGACTCGAGCCAACGGCGTCGAGCTTCGTTTCGACGGGAAACCCTTTTCCGCGCCGTCGTTGACGGATCTGTACTCCGGCCTGCTCGACGACTCCCTGGAAGACGGGCCCCGCCGGCGGGAGCTCGCGATCGGCATGCTGACCGTCCTCGTGCGCGGGCCGCGGAGCAAGAAGGGCAAGGGGCCGCGCCTGGAGTTGCGCTCGGGCGACGCCTCCGGCGCCGCGGTCCTGATAACCGACTCCGTGGCGGCGGAATCCGTCGAGGTGTCTTTCGATCCGACTCGGCCCGGCACGACGATCTTGGTGGAGCTGCCCGAGCGCCCGAAGACGCTGTGGAGCGCGCCCGCCGAGCGCGTGTCGGCCGCCTGCGGCGGGCCGAGGGGCTTTTCGATCTTCGTGGAAAACAAGGAAATCGGCTCGGGGGGGCCCGAGGGCGGGCACGAGATCGAGCTCGACGGAGTGCGGGCCAGCTTGACGATCGCTCCGCCGGACACCGCGCTCAGCAATCTCGACTTGTTCTCCTGGGGCGTCGCGGCCGGCCGCCTCGAGACCCGATTGCCCGGCCTGCCGGTGTTCGGCGAGGTCGAAGACCCCCGGCTTCAGCTCGACGCGGCGCGGGCGAACGCCGTTCGAGACGAAAACCTCGAGCGGACGCTGGGGGTGGTCTCGCGGATGGGCGTGCGCGTCGCCGCCGGCGTCTTCGACAAGGCGCGAGCGTTCATCGCTTCCCGCAGTTGGTACTGGTCCACGGGCCAGGATCACACCGCGCGGTCTTTGGCGGTCCTCCGGCTCCAGTGCGCCCGGCAGATCGCGAACGCGCCCGACGGGCTCCGGGAGCTTCGCGAGGCCTTGTTCTTCGTGGACGGCCGCGGAATGCCCGTGCCCGTGGGGGAGCTCGATCGGCGCATCCGCCGGGACCGCGTCCTGCGGTTGGGCAACCATCCGGTCCGAAGCCAGGACCCCTCCAAGGGACGGAAACCCGAAAAGGACGACAAGCCCTACGTCTGGCTGACGCAGGCCCAGGACCGGGAGGCGCTCACCCTTCTTTTTTGCGGAGTGCCCTTCGTCGACGCGTAAGGTTCTTGTATAATTCGTGACGTGAGCGTGACTACCCTCGCCCCCCGGGCTGAAACCGCGTCCTGGCAGCAGGTCGTCGAGCCGTACAAGCGCGGCAACGCGTGGACCGCGGTCTATCACCTGGCCGCGGGT
>JACRDR010000457.1 GCA_016212845.1 Elusimicrobiota bacterium | reverse complement strand
GGAGAGTCTCTTGCCGTTGCGGACTGAAAGCCAGTCGATGAAGTCCTCGAGCACCGCCGCCTTGATGCCGTACTGGCCGCAGGACTCGCAGACGTGGTGGAAGGTGAAGAGGAGCCAGCCGCCGGTGCGCTCGGCGTCGAGCACCAGCTTCTGGAGGTCCTGGAGGGTATCGGTTTCCTGGACGGAGGACGGCGCGGGGATCGAGTATGGACGCGACGGAGGATGCGGGCCCGCGCCCTCGAGGTTGCCGACCGCCCGCGCGCTCGAGTAGCCGCAGGAGCGGACCACGTCCGCGACCTCCGAGTCGAAAGCGCCGAAAGGATAGGCGAAATGATCGGCCTCGAATCCCCAGCCCCTCAGGCGCGCGCGGTCTTCGCAGATCTCCCGCCTCTGCTCGGGCTCCGCCAGGGCGGTCAGGCGGGGATGGGTCAGGGTGTGGCCGCCGATCTCGTGGCCGGCGCTCCGAAGCCCGTTCAGATCGGAGCGGCTGAGGGCCCCGGCGTTCCCCACCCGGTCGCTGATGATATAGAAGGTCGCGTTCAAGCCGCGCCGGGCGAGCATCGGCACGGCCTGGAGCTGGTCCTCGTTGCCGTCGTCGAAGGTCAGGGAAACGATCGTCGCGCGCGGCGCCACGCGGCCCACGCCTTTCACGAGGAGAAGGAGGCAGGGCAGGAGGATCACCTGCGCCCAGCGATGCCAGGAGAACCGGCCTCTGCGGCGGCTCATCGTCCGGGTATTTTACCGGGCGCGGGCACGCCGGTCGATTATGGACGTGTGAATCCGATGGCTAGACGGGATGAAGGGAAGTCGAGTCAGCGGCCGGTGGAGCCGAAGCCGCCCTCGCCGCGCTCGGTTCGATTGAGGGTGACGACCTCGCGGACGGCGGGGGTGTGGACGGAAACGACGAGGAGCTGCGCGATCCGGTCGCCTCGCTTGATCGTGTGGGCCTCGGGCGAAATGTTCCAGAGCAGGACGCCGATCTCGCCGCGATAGCCCGCGTCGATCACGCCGCCGGCGGTCTTGAGTCCGCGGCGCGCCATCGAGGAGCGGTCGGCGATGAGGCCCACCGTCTGGGGCGGGAGCTCGACGGCGACTCCGGTCTTCACGTGGGAGCCCCGGCCGGGCTCGAGCGCGACCTCTTCGAGGGAATAGAGATCGAGCCCCGCGTCGTCGGGATGCGCGCGCGTGGGCAGCGTCGCGTCGCGGTGGAGCTTGAGGATCGGCAGGACTTCCTTCGCCATCGCGCTAGGATAGCAAAGCTAAACCGGCTTCAGGATATTGTGATCGACGAGCTCGCGCACCTTTTCGCGCGAGAGCGTCACGCCGTCGCGGCGCGCGATCTCGTCTAAGACCACCTCGACGAGGCGACCGTCGAAGCGCGTGAGCGCCGCGACCGCGTCGCGGTCGACGTCGACCATGTCGGCGCCGTTGTAGCCGGTGATCACGACGCTGCGGTCCTTCGCGCCGTGGACGGTGAAGGCCTGCAGGCGCAGCTTGGCGGGAAGCTCCTTCGAGAGGCCGACGTGAAACCGGCTCCAGAGCGCGCGAGCCAGCTCGTCGCCCTCGGAGCCCGCGAGCTTAAGCACGTCCTTCCAGCCCAGCGGCTTGGCGAGCTCCCAGCAGCGGAGATAGAACTCCTCCTCCCGGCCTATCCACGAGCCCCAGGCGCGCTCGACGCGGTCCTTGCTCGTCACCTCCGGCGTGCTCCCCTCTCGGGCCGCCTGATCGAGCACGACGATCGAGTGCAGAGCGGCGTCCTCGATGCCGGCGCCGAGGGCGCACCACCGGGCGACCGCGCCCTCGATTACGAGCAGGAGGCGCCGCGTGTCGTTCCAGACTTGGCGTCCCTTATCGCCGCGGTCGTACTTGCAGAAATAAGTCCCGCAAACCGCCTCGCGCCACTTCCAGATCGAGCAGTTGCCCTGGTCATAGAAAGGGCAGAGCATGTCGCGGTCCTTGCCGAAGCCGTCGCGAGAGAGCCTCGGATAGGCCAGCGCGTAAGCGCGCGGCGCCGAAAGCTCGAGCGGAGTGGCGCCGTCCCCCGACCGGATGCGCGCGCGGGCGACCTCGCGGCCGCGCGCTCCCGCGGGATCCTCGTCGGCGAGCACCGCTCCGACCCGGAAATTGGGCAAAGCCGGGTTGAACGTGCAGCACTTCGTGTCGAGGTTGAAGCGGTCGACCGGAGGCCACGGCTTGCACATGGCGCAGTCGGAGCAGGTGGCTTTGTTCTCGCGCGCCAGCGGCGCGCCGAGGGCCTCGCGGATCCACGCGCCGTACTGCTCGGGAAGGGCGTCCACTGCGCCCGAGTATACCGGGGATTTGATAGGATCGCCAGAAGACGCGGAGGACGACATGCCGACGAAGACCAAGACCGAAAACAAGGCCGCCGGGGGCAAGAACGCCGCCCTGTGGGCCGACCGGGAGCGCCTCGTCGCCTCCGGCAGCGCCGCCTACACCCACGTGGTGATCGAGCGGGCGAAAGGCGCCTTGGTCTGGGACGCCGACGGCAAGGAGTACGTCGACTTCGCCGGAGGCATCGGCGCGCTCAACGTGGGCCATTGCCACCCGAAGGTCGTCGAGGCGATCCGCGAGCAGGCGGGCAAGCTCCTGCACACCAGCTTCCACGTCGCGGCCTACCCCGGCTACATGGAGGCGGTGCGCCGCCTCATCGACGTCTGCCCGGGCCCCGGCGAGAAAAAGGCGATCCTCTTCAACAGCGGCTCGGAGGCGATCGAGAACGCGGTGAAGTTCGCGCGAGCCCATACGAAGCGCCGCGGAATCATCAGCTTCACCAACGCCTTCCACGGCCGCACGCTGCTGTGCCTCACGCTCGACGGCAAGTACAAGCCGCTGCGCCAGGGCTTCGGGCCCGCGCCGGCGGACCTCTACCGTTCCGCCTTCCCGTACCCGTACCGCGCGCCGCACGGCGTGGACCCCAAGGACCTCACCGCGTACTGCCTCGAGCGGCTCGAGCAGCTCTTTCTCTCGGACGTCGCGCCCGAGGACACAGCCGCGATCGTCGTCGAACCGGTGCAGGGCGAGGGCGGCTTCATCGTCCCGACCGCCGGCTTCCTCCCGGGGCTGCGCAAGGTCTGCGACAAGCACGGCATCGTGCTCATCGTCGACGAGGTCCAGTCCGGCTTCGCCCGCACCGGCCGGATGTTCGCCTGCGAGCACGAGGGCGTGAACCCCGATCTCCTGGTCGTC
>JACRDR010000453.1 GCA_016212845.1 Elusimicrobiota bacterium | reverse complement strand
CTTCTGGCCGAGATAGGCCGACTTGATCGCATCGCGGACGAGGTCGTAAGCCTGGTCGAAGGCTTTCTCTCCGGATACGGGGGGAGCGTCCGGAGGAGCCGCGAAAGCGCTCCCGGCGCCGGCGAGAAGGACGATCAAAAATCCCGTAAAACTCATGCGATCGCCTCGATTTTTAGGGTATCCCCGGGACCCGCTTCCGTCAACCCCAAAATGGGCCTAGGCCCCTTGGCCGCTCGTCGAGAGGTCCTTTAGCCCTGGGGCGCCCCCGTCGGAGAGGGCATCCTGGGAGGGATGAAAGGACTGCTCGGAATCCTGGCCTTGGTCTTGGCGATCCCCGCCGGTGCCACCGGCGTCTCCGAGAACCCCTGGTTTCTGCAGATCTCTCAGTCCGATCGCGGCTCCAAGTTCGCGATGAACTACCGGATCCGCTGGGACGTCTCCGATCTGAAGCGCTCGCCCAAAAAGCTCGCGACCTCGCTGATCGCGCCCATCAAGGCGCTCGACGGCGGCCTCCGCGACATCCTGATCTCGACTAGGCTCGACGTCTACGGCGTCGTCATGCGCCCGTTTCGCGACATCGTGAGGATCGAGCGCCGCGCCGCGCCGGCCGGCGCGGTCCCGGCGCTCGCGTCCTCGGAGCCCGCGAAGGCCAAGTCCAAAATCGACCTCTCGCCGCTGTTGGAAGACGCCCGCCGCGACGCGCGCCGCGAGGCCCGCGAATGGATCGTCTCCTCGATCTTCGACGCCGCCCTCCCGCAGGCGGTCTCCGCGCCGGCGTGGCAGAAGGACGCGGTCGCCCGCGACCTCGTCGCCATGACGGACGTCTGGCGCTCCGACCGCTAAGAAAAGTTCACGCCGCCGGTAACGGGCGGGTGTACAATAGCCTTTGGGCCCCCCGGAAGTATGATCCGCCTGCTTCCGGCCGTACTCGTGGCTTCGGCGCTGGCGATTCCCGCCCATGCGTCCGATTGCCCATGGTTCGTCGAACTGCGCCACACGCGGCATTCCTCCAGCGTCCAGCTCGGTTATCAGATTCGCTTCGACTCCGCCGACCTGCGGCAAGCGCCGCGGCGCCTGCTCGCGGGGCTCACGGCTCCCTTCCGTACTATAGACGACGGCGCGCGTTCCTTGCTGTCGGGAACGCGCGTCAATCTCTACGGGCTGAAGTTCAAGCCCTTCAAGGATCTCCGTCGGCGGCGCCCGGGAGGCGCGCGCTCGAGCGGGATCGTGGCGTCGGCGCCTCCCCCGCCGGCCGGCGCGAGCCCGAGGCCTAAATTGGATTTGGCGGTGTATCTCGAGGACGCCCGGCGCGACGCGAAGCGCGAGGCGCGGCGCTGGATGATCGACACGCTATTCGACGCCGCCCTGCCGATGGCCCGCGGGGCTCCCTGGTGGCAGAAGGAGGCGGTCGCGCGGGACCTCGTCGACATGACCCGCGTCTGGGGCCTGCCGCTCTGATTTCTCGAGCGCGACCGGCATCGTGAGGCCGGCCCGGAGAACAAGCGCGCCGAAGGCTCTCGGCCCACATCTCGCCGCCCTGAAGCTCGACGAGCGAGCGCGACCGACTCGCGCGCGAGGGTCGAGGGATCGCAGGCGACGGGGCTCAAGACGGTTTTAGGGGCCGGAACACGAAGACATCCTGAAGGAAGGCTATCGGGACAGCGTGGGGGAGAGGAAGTAGGCGGCGGCGTAGGCGCCGGCGCCGCAGAGCATCGCGGCCTGCAGGCCGCAGTTGATCGCGATCACGATCGCGAGCACGGAGCCCAAGACGCTCGCGGCGGCGTTGAGCGACCAGGCCCACTCCCGGGAGCCCTGGAAGACGCGCAGGCCGGCGGGAAACGGCATGCCCATGACGAAGCCGAGCGGGCCGAGCACCAGGGTGGAGACGGCGACCTTCAACGCCATCGGCTGCCCGCCGGCGGCGCGGAGAATCGAGGGAAGCAGCGCGGCGATCGACAGGACGCCGGCCACGGCTCCCGCGAGCGACAGACGCGGAGGGCGCGAGCCCGCGAGCCGGCTGCCCGCCCCGCTGGCCAACAGCAGCAGGAAGATCACGACGGTCACCGCGTAGGTCGGGTGCCCGAGGAAAAGGACGAAGCGCTGCACGAGCGCGATCTCGACGAGGATGTAGCCCAACCCGATCGCGATGAAGTAGCCGAGGCCGGCCGAGAGCTTCGCTCCTTTCACCAGCGCGAGCGGCAGGACCAGGAAGGCGGCCACCGCCGCGAGCGAGACGGCGAGCACCATGCCGAGCACCGCCACGCCCACGTTCACCTTCCAGTCGATCGCGCGCGCGAAACCGCGCGTGAACACGTGCCGCAGCTTCATCGTGAAGAAGAAGAACGGCGCGTCGTCGGTCACCGGAGAGACGTTGAAGGGGTAGCTCTCCGAGAAAGCCTTCGGATCGCCCGAGGCGATCAGCTCCCCGAACGGCCCCTCGCCGCCGGCGCCCGGAAGGTGAAGCGGCGTGATCGCGCCGTGGGTCCACGCGGCGTGGGCGAGGACGGCGCGCACCTCCTCCGGCGTGAAGGGAGACCGCTTCGCCAGCAGCGCCACGGGCGTTCCGGCGTCGGTCAGCGGGCCTTGAGACATCGCGATCAGATGGCTCGACGGAACGTTCACGCCGAGCGACTTCAGCGCCTCCATCGCGACCGCCGTCAGCCGCAGGGCTTCCCGAGGCTCGCGGAACTCCCAGCGCGTCACCGCGACGATGCCGTCGGGCTTGAGGCGCTCCAGGTACTCGCGAAACGCCTCGACGGTGTAGAGGTTGTTCTCGCTCAGGGCGAAGGCGCCCGCGGACGTCGCCGCCCAGGTGTCGACGAGCGTCATCTGCACGACGTCGAAGCGCTTTTCCGACGCCCTCAGCCACGAGCGGCCGTCGGCGACGTGGATGCGGACCTGCGGAAGCAGATAGAGGCCCCGCGAGTGCTCCGCGTAGCGATCGCGCATGATCGACGTGGCGATGAGCGGGTTGATCTCGATGCCGTCGACGCTCGGGCTCCCCGCGCCGACCGCGCGCAGGACCTCCGCTCCGCCGCCGGGACCGATGATCGCGAACTCGCCCTTGGGGCGGAGCACGTTCGGCAAGGACGAGACGTCGCGCATCATGCGCCGCTGGAGCTCGCTGCCGGGATACGTGCGCGGATCCGCGTCCATGATCGCGGTCGCCGCGTCGCCGTCGATGATCGCGTTGCGCGCGCCGCCGCTGAAGGCGAATACCTCGACGCGGGACAGCGAGTTCCACCGGGCGAACTCGGCCGGCAGAAGCTTCCTGCCCTTCGAATACACGACGTCGAAGAGCCCGCCCGCGTGGTTGAGCGCCATCGCGATTCCGAGCGCGGCCAGCGCCGCCGCCGCGCGGGTCTTTTCGGCTTCGCGCCCCGACCACAAAAACGAGGCGAGCGCCGAGCCCGCGGCCGAGAGCAGGACCGCGTTGGGCGCGCCGAGCGCGTCCAGCAGCGGGACGACCGCCAGGCACGCCGCCGCGCCGCCGGCGAGGTCCGCGGCGTAGAGCTTCGAGACGCCTTGGCCCGCGCGCGCGAATGCGACCGCGAGCACGAGCCCGGTGAGAAAGAACGGCGCCGCCGAGGCCAGATAGATCGCGCTCAGCTTGCCGAGCGTGCTCCACGTCGGCTGCAGCGAGACCGGCACGTGCAGCACGACCCACAGCGCCGCGACCGTCGCGGCGGCGCCGGCGAGGCCCGCCGCGGCTCCCACCCGCTCGAGCGCCAGCCGCGCGAGCCGCTTTTGCGCGGCGTGCGCGAGCACGCCGCCCGCCCCGAGGCCGAGCAGCGCCGTCGAGATGGCCAAGAAGGCGAAATGGTAAAAGAGGACGGCGGAAAACAATCGCGTGAGCGCCAGTTCCAACAGCAGGCTCGAGAAGCTCAGGACGAAAACGCCGGCCGACGCGCTCATGGCCCCGAAGTATATATCTCTGGGCCTGGCCCTGCTGACGGTGCTGGCGCTTTGGCCCGCGCTCAAGGTCGGGTTCCTCTTTCTCGACGACCACGACAACATCCTGTCGAACCCGTATGTCCAGCAGGGCCTTTCGTGGCGCGCGATCGGCTGGGCCTTCACCACCTTCCGCGGAGAGATCTGGAACCCGCTGATGTGGCTGTCGTACATGGCCGACTTCGAGCTGTTCCGGCTCGAGCCCGCGGGCTGGCACGCGACGAGCCTCGTCCTCCACGCGGCTTCGGCCGCGGCGCTCTTCGAGGCGCTAAGGCGCATGACCGGCCGCCTTTGGGAAAGCGCCTTGACGGCGGCGCTTTTCGCGCTGCATCCCACGCGCGTCGAATCGGTCGCCTGGCTCGCCCAGCGCTACGACGTGCTCTACGGCCTCTTCACCGCGCTGACGCTCGCCGCCTACGGCGCGTGGGTCCGCCGCCCGGGGCCGGAGCGCTACGCGCTTCTGCTCGCCGCCTACGCGCTCGCCCTCATGTCGAAGGGGCTCGCGGTCGTCGTGCCGGTCCTGCTCCTCATCCTCGACTGGTGGCCGCTCGAGCGGCTCACGCTCAAGACGTTCGCCGGGAGAGTCCGGGAGAAGCTGCCGCTCTTCGCCCTCGCGGGGGCGGCTGCGTGGCTCGTGTTGTCCGCGCGGCGTTCGCTCTTGGCTTCCGGAGCTCCGGTCCCGGCGCTCGAGCGGATCTCGGGCGTGCCCGTCTACTATCTCGCGTACCTGCGCAACGCGTTTGCGCCATGGCTCCTGCCCGTCTGCCGGCAGGCGGGCGACGCGCTCCCGCTCGGGCTGCGGCTCGGCAGCGCCCTCGCGTTCGGGGCGCTGAGCGCGGCCGGCTGGGCTTGGCGCAGGAAGGCGCCGTGGGCGTGGGCGGGCTGGCTGTGGTTCCTCGTCGCGCTCGCGCCGGTCAGCGGCGTGGCATTTCCGGCGGGAATGACCTCGCGCTACCTCTATCTGCCGCTCGTCGGCCTCGCGATCGCGGGGGTTTGGGGCATAGCTTCGCTTGTCCGAGGGGCCGAGGGCCACGCGGCGCTGATCGGCGCGCTCCTGGAAGACCGGTAAAAACGCGAGGTCCTT
>JACRDR010000452.1 GCA_016212845.1 Elusimicrobiota bacterium | reverse complement strand
TCGCAGGGCAATCACGGCAGCGGCGTGGGTCTGTTCGTTCTCGTCGGCCTGAGCGAGCTCGGCTGGGCGCTGGTGCTGCCGACCGCGCTCATCCTGCGCGCGCTGAAGCTCGATTCCATTCTTTCGGTCGGGCTGGTCCTCATGATCGCGGGCGTGTTCAACATGCGGCTCAAGGCTAGATCGGTCCGGCATATCTACGGTCTCTCGGCCACGAAGGCGTGGGGCCTCCTGATGCTTCCTTATATAGGGAGCTTCCTCTTCTTCGCCGCGATCGGCGCCGCCGTCCTGGTCAGCGCCGCGGTCTCCATCGTCAAGCTCTTCCATTAGATGCCCAAGGCGCCGATCCCCACCGAGTTCGACGGACGGCGCGCCGTCACCGCCGCCGAGATGATCGATCTCGACCGCCGCGCGACCGTCGAGTTCAAGATTCCGGTGCTCGAGCTGATGGAGCGCGCGGGCCGCGGCGTGGCCGAGGAGCTCGTCGAGTGGCTTTCCGCGAAGACCGGCCGTCCGGCCAACGCTCTCGCCGTCGTCGCGTGCTGCGGGCGGGGAAACAACGGGGGCGACGGCCTCGTCGCCGCCCGCTGCCTGGCGAAGGCCGGGGTCGCGTCCACCGCCTATCTGATGCCGGCCAAAGACGGCGGCTATCCGCCGGAGGTCCAGGAAAATCTCCGCCGGGCGCTGGAGGCCGGAGTCAACGTGCGGCAGCTCGCGGAGGACACGAAACCGCTCGACGACGCGTTGTCCGCCGCCGACGCCTCGCTCGACGCGATGCTCGGCACCGGCTCGTCCGGCAAGCCGGCGGGGCTCGTCCGCGTCGCGATCCAGCGCATGATGAAGGCCGGGCGGCCGATCGTCGCCGTGGACGTCCCGTCGGGCCTCCATCCGGACACCGGACATCACAGCGGCGTCTTCGTGACCGCGCAGCTCACGCTGACGCTCGAGCGGCCGAAGCGCGGCCTGCTCGCGCCGCACGCGCAAAAAAACGTGGGCGAGCTCCGCGTCGTCGACCTTGCATACCCTCCCGCCCTGCGCTAGAATGGCCGCATGAAAAAACTCTTCCGCTACTCCCTCGGCGTTCTCGCGCTCGGCGCGGGCTGCGCCAAGCCCGCCGTGACGCCCGAGCCCGCTCCGGCTCCCGCGCCCGCTCCCGCCGCCGCGTCGGCCCCGGCCGCTCCCGGCACCGGCACGCCCTACGCGGTGTTCGACACGAACCGCGGCAAGATCGTCGTGAAGCTCTTCCCCGACGCCGCACCCAAGACCGTGCAGAACTTCATCGGTCTGGCGACCGGCATGAAGGCCTGGACCGATCCCCGGTCCGGCGCGCAGTCGAACAAGCCGCTCTACGACGGCACCGTCTTCCACCGCGTGATCCCCGGCTTCATGATCCAGGGCGGCGATCCGCTCGGACGCGGCACCGGCGGTCCCGGCTTTCAGTTCGAAGACGAGTTCGGCTCCGGCAAGACGTTCGACAAGACCGGCATTCTCGCGATGGCCAACTCCGGTCCGAACACCAACGGCAGCCAGTTCTTCATCACGCTCGGGCCCACCCCGTGGCTCAACAACCACCACACGATCTTCGGCGAAGTAGTCGAGGGCCAGTCGGTGGTGGAAGCCATCGGCGCGGCGCCCCGCGGCGGCGCGGACGTTCCCAACGAGCCGCAGGTGATCAACAAGCTGACGATCGAGTACCGCTAAACTGCAAAGAATCCGCGAGGGCCTCTACCTTCTCGAGGCCGGGCGACCGGTCAACTGCTACCTCATCGAGGGGGGGGCGGGCCTGACGCTCGTCGACACGGGCCCGTCCGACCGGATCGACGCGCTCGTCGACGAAATCGTGGGCGGCGGCTTCGCGCTCGACGACCTCCAGCGGATCGTCGTGACCCACTCCCATAAAGACCATGCGGGCGGCGTCGCCGCGCTCCTGCGCCGCAAGCGCGTGAAGGTTTACGCGCATCCCGCGGAGATTCCGATCCTAGAGGGCAAAGGCGATCCCTCGCTCGGCGGCGGATGGCTGGGGAAGCTCCGCGCCCTCGCCGCGTCCGTGTTCGACAAGCGCGAGCCGATCATCTCGGTCGTGGCGGCGTCCCCGCGCGAGCCGATCCGGGGGCTGCCGCAGTGGCAGGTGCTCCACCTGCCGGGCCACACCGCGGGCTCCCTCGGGCTCTTCGCGCCGGCGCACGGAACGCTCCTGTGCGGCGACGCCTTGAGCTACCGGGGGGAAAGGCTTCGCCCCGCGGACGGCGAGGCGATCGATCGCGCCGAGGCGCTCGCGACGGTCAAGCGTCTCGCGGAGCTCGACGTCGACGTGCTGTGCTTCGGGCGCGGGCCGGTGCTCCGCCCGCGCGCGTGGAAGGCGCTCGAAGCGCTGCTCCAAGACCCGCCGCGAGCGTAGCGAGCCGCCCGGCGGTGCCGGGAGCCTTTCTTTCGAGCAAAGGCAGAAGCCGCCGCCGAACCCAGTTCCGCAGGTACTTCTCGGAGCGGTTCGTCGGGTCCTCCCGCCACGCGAGCTTCCGGTAGCGCAGGTACTCTCGGATATCCGCGCGCGTCGCCGACAGCAGCGGCCGCACCACCTCGACTCCGGGCGCGAGCCCCCGGCGTTCGGGGACGCCCGCGAGTCCCGCCGGGTTCGTGCCGCGAAGCAGATGGAGCAGAAGCGTTTCCGCTTGGTCGTCGGCGTGATGTCCCGTGGCGACCTTGTTGCACCCGTGTTTTCGGGCGAGGCGCGCGAGCGCTTCGTAGCGCAGCGCGCGGCCCGCGGCCTCGACGCCGGAGCGGTCGCGCGCGGCGCGCGCGCGCACGGGAAGCTTCACGACTTCCGCTTCCGCGCCGAGCCGGCGCGCCAGCGCGAGCGTGAACGCCGCGTCCTTGGACGAGCCCGCCCGGAGTCCGTGATCGAAATGCGCGGCGCGAATGCGAACGCGCCGGCGCTCGCCCCAGCGCGATAAAAAGTCGAGCAGGCATACCGAATCGGCGCCGCCGCTGACCGCGACCAGCACGCGGTCGCCTTCCTGTAGGAGAGCGGAGCCGCGCCCGACGAGCTTGGGCCACACCCGCGCGTGGAAGCTTCCTTTGCCCATTTTGCGCATTGTACTGACATTTGACAGACTTAGTCACGAATTGTTAAATTCGTCCGCGCCCATAACGATGACTACCACGCCGCCACCGGCCGCACCCGCCGCCGCACCCGCACCCAAACCCGCCGCCGCCGCCGTGAACCGCCGCGATTTCCTGTGGCTCGGCTGGGGAGCGCTGGTCTCTTTCCTCGGAGCGTCCGCCGCCGCGACGGCGCGCTTCTTCTTCCCGAACGTGATTTACGAGCCCTCGCAGAAGTTCAACGCGGGCGCCGCGGCGTCCTACGACAAGGGCGTCTCGACCCGCTGGCTCAACGAGCAGCGCGTGTGGATCGTCCGCTCGGACGAAGGCCTCTACGCGCTGTGGGCGCGCTGCACGCACCTCGGCTGCACGCCGAACTGGTTCGGCGACCAGCAGCGCTTCCGCTGCCCGTGCCACGGCTCCAACTTCAACATCAACGGCGACGTCATCGCCGGCCCCGCGCCCATTCCGCTCTGGCGCACCAAGGTGGAGATCGCCTCCACCGGCGACCTCATCATCGACAAAGCGGTCCTCGAGGACCGGCCGGGCCTTCGTGAGAAGGAACCCTACTTCGCGAAATACGCCTAATGCCCGACACCACGACCGCGACCCCGCCGCCTCCCGCACCGAAGTTCAAGATTCCTACCTTCGACGAGATGAAGAAGGAACTCATCGACTCGCAGGTATGGCGCAGCGTTTTCCGCGGCGGCGTCTGGAAGGACACGCCCCGCGACCGC
>JACRDR010000459.1 GCA_016212845.1 Elusimicrobiota bacterium | reverse complement strand
GAAGACCGAGCCCTTCGTCGCCACCGAGAAGGACGGCCGCCTCTGGGGCCGCGGTTCCGCCGATGACAAGGCCGGCATCATCGTCCACACGAGCGCGGTCGCGTCGTGGCTCCAGACCGAGGGCAAGCTCCCGCTCAACGTGAAGGTCATGATCGAGGGCGAGGAAGAGATCGGCTCCGAGCATCTCGAGAGCTTCCTCCAGAAGTACGCGAAGAAGCTCGCCGCGGACTTCATCGTCCTGACCGACACCGCCAATTACGACGTGGGCGTCCCGAGCATCACGACCGCGCTTCGCGGTCTGGTCTCGATGGACGTCGAGGTCCGCACCGCCGACCACCCGCTGCACTCCGGCATGTGGGGCGGCCCGCTCGCCGACCCGGCGATCGCGCTCGCCAAGATGCTCGCGTCGCTGACGGACGACGAGGGCCGGATCGCGATCCCCGGCATCTACAAGAACGTCCGGCCGCTGACCCAGGTCGAGCGACGCAGCCTCGAGTCGCTCAAGTACGCGGACAAGGACTTCCGCCAGCAGGCGATGGTGCTGCCCGGCGTCGACCTCGTCGGCGGCAAGGCGTCGCCGCTCGAGAAGATGTGGCGACTCCCCTCCGTGTCGGTCAACGCGATCCAGGTCTCCTCCAGAAAGGACTGCGCGAACATCATCAACGAGGCAGCGTGGGCGCACGTCGGACTCCGGCTCGTGCCCGACATGGATCCGAAGGCCGCGATCAGGGCTCTCCAGGACCATCTCCGCAAGCACGCGCCGTGGGGCGTGAAAGTGACGTTCTCCAACGCGCACGGCAGCCCGGCGTGGCTCGTCGACCCCGAGGGCCCGGCCTTCGAGGCGGCGGCGAAAGCCATGACGGAAGGCTTCGGCCGCGAGGCGGTGTTCATCGGCTCCGGCGGCTCGATCCCGTTCGTCGGCCCGTTCGGCAAGGTGCTCGGCGCGCCCGCGCTCCTCATCGGCGTCGAGGACCCCTACACGAACCCGCACTCGGAAAACGAGAGCCTGCATCTCGCGGACTTCCACAAATCGGTGCGCTCGGCCGTCCTTCTCTACAAGGAGCTCGGAGCGCTTGCGGCCAAGGGCGGCAAAAAGCCCGCCCGCGCGCTCGCCGCGGCCTAACTTGGTAGAATCGAGGCGCATGCAGCCGCGGCAAGCAAAGAAGGGGCTCGATCCTCTCGCGCCGGACACCCCGGCGATCGCCAGCGACTTCGACCCGAAGTCGCACGAGGCCGGAGAGAACCGCGCCTATCACGAGGAGCTGCTCAAGGATCTCCGCGAGAAGCTCGAGCGCGCGAAGAAGGGCGGGCCGCCCAACTCCGTCGAGCTCCACCGCAAGCGCGGCAAGCTGACGGCGCGCGAGCGGGTCGCGAAGCTCCTCGACCCCGACGGCGCCTGGATCGAGCTCTCGGCCCTGGCCGCGCTCGGGATGTACGAGGACGAGGTCCCCTCGGCCGGCCTCGTCGCGGGAGTGGGCAAGGTCTCGGGACGATGGTGCCTCGTCGCCGCCAACGACGCGACGGTGAAGGGCGGCACGTACTACCCCGAGACGATCAAGAAGCACCTCCGCGCTCAGGAGATCGCCCTCGAAAACCGCCTGCCCGCGCTTTACCTCGTCGACTCCGGAGGCGTCTTCTTGCCGAAGCAGTCCGAGGTTTTCCCGGACAAGGAGCACTTCGGGCGAATCTTCTACAACCAGGCGATGATGTCGGCGCAAGGCATCCCCCAGATCTCCGCCGTGATGGGCATGTGCACCGCGGGCGGCGCGTACGTCCCCGCGATGTCCGACGAATCGGTGATCGTGCGCGGCACCGGCACGATCTACCTCGGCGGCCCGCCGCTGGTGAAGGCCGCCACCGGCGAAGAGTCGACCGAGGAGGAACTCGGCGGCGGCGAGATGCACTCGACGATCTCCGGCGTCACCGACTATCTCGCCGACTCCGACGAGCACGCGCTCTCGCAGGTCCGCGCCATCGTCGACAACCTCGGCATCCCGCGCGAGCCCGCGCCCCCTTCCTGCGAGGAGCCCCGATATCCGGCCTCCGATCTCTACGGCCTCGTGCACCGCGACCTCCGCCGCCCGACCTACGTCAAGGACGTCGTCGCGCGCTTGGTCGACGGCTCGCGCTTTCACGAGTTCAAGGCGAACTACGGCCGGAGCCTCGTCTGCGGCTTCGCGCGCTGGATGGGCCGGCCGGTCGGCATCCTCGGCAACCAGGGCATCCTCTTCTCGGAGTCGGCGCTCAAGGCCGCGCACTTCATCGAGCTGTGCGGGCAGCGCGGCCTGCCGATCGTCTTTCTGCAGAACATCACCGGCTTCATGGTGGGCAAGCAGTTCGAGCAGGGCGGCATCGTCAAGAACGGCGCCAAGCTCGTGCAGGCGGTCTCGACCGTCGCCGTTCCCAAGATCACGATCATGACCGGCGCCTCCAACGGCGCCGGCAATTACGCGATGTGCGGCCGCGCCTACGGCGCTCGCTTCCTCTTCACCTGGCCCAACGCCCGCGTCTCCGTCATGGGCGGCGAGCAGGCCGCCGGCGTCATGGCGATGATCAAGCAGGCGAAAGTGAAGCTCTCGCCCGAGGAAGTCGAGGCGATCAAGAAGCCCGTGCGCGCCCAGTACGAGAAGGAAGGGCATCCCTACTACGGCACCGCCCGCCTCTGGGACGACGGCATCCTCGAGCCCGCCGACACGCGCCGCGTCGTCGGCTGGTGCCTCGAGATCGCCGCCAGAGCCCCCGGCGGCGAAGTCCGCCACCCCGTCTTCCGAATGTAATGGTCCTCGCCCAGCGCGACGGAGGCATTCTGCGGGTGACGCTCAACCGCCCCGAGGTCCGCAACGCCTTCGATGAGGACGTGATGGCCGCGGTCACCCAGGTTTTCAAGGCCGCGGCCAAGCAAGCCGACCTCCGCGCGGTCGTCCTCAAAGGCGCGGGCGTCGATTTCTGCGCCGGAGCGGACGTGCGCTGGATGCGCCGCGCGGCCGGCTACACCCCGGCCCGCAACAAGCAGGACGCCATGCGCCTCGTCGACATGTGCCGCGCGATCGACTATTTCCCCGCCCCGGTGCTGGCGGGCGTGCAGGGCTCGTGCTTCGGGGGCGGGCTCGGGATCGTCGCCGCCTGCGACGTGGTGGTCGCGGCCGAGAACGCGAGGATGTCCTTCTCCGAGTGCCGCCTCGGCATCGTGCCGGCGGTCGTCTCCTCCTTCGTCATTCCCAAGATCGGGACCGCGCAGGCGCGGCGATACTTCCTCACCGCGGAGATCTTCGGCCCCCACGACGCCCGCCGCATCGGGCTGATCGACGAGGTAGTCGCCGAGGCCGAGCTAGACGCCAAGCTCGACTGGTTCGTCAATTGGATCCTCAAGGCCGGCCCCAACGCCGTACGCGAGGTGAAGCGCATGATCGCTAGAGTTGCGCCCCTCCCCCTCGAGAAGCGCATTCCGATCACGCTCGAAACGCTCGCCCGCGTGCGCGCCTCCGACGAGGGCAAGGAAGGGCTCACCGCCTTTCTCGAGAAGCGGCCCGCCGCCTGGGTCCCGAAAAAGCCGTGATCCGGCTGGTGGAGGTCGGTCCGCGCGACGGGCTCCAAAACGAGAAGTCCGTCGTCGTCCCCGCCGCGGCGAAGATCGCGCTCATCGAGGCGCTCGCCGGCGCGGGTCTTAACGAGATCGAGGCCGGCGCCTTCGTCCATCCCGGCAAGGTGCCGCAGATGGCGGACTCCGACGCGGTGTTCGCGGGACTCAAACGCAAGCCGGGCGTCGTCTACTCCGCGCTGGTGCCCAACGAGGCCGGCCTCGAACGGGCCCTCAAGGCGAAGGCGGACAAGATCGCCGTCTTCACCGCCGCCTCCGAGACCTTCAACCGGAAGAACATCAACGCCTCCATCGAGGAGTCGCTCGCGCGCTTTAGGCCCGTCGTCGCGGGCGCCGCCGCCGCGGGGCTCCCGCTGCGCGGCTACGTCTCGACCGCGTTTTGGTGCCCCTACGAGGGCAAGATCGACCCCCTTCAAGCGGTCGAAGTCTGCATGAGGCTCCGCGATCTCGGCGTCAACGAGCTTTCCGTAGGCGACACGATCGGCAAGGCCTCTCCCGACGACGTGCGGCGGCTCCTCGCCCCTCTCCTCAAGCGCGTGAAGCCCGGCGACGTCTTCCTCCATTTCCACGACACCTACGGCATGGCGGTCGCCAACGCCCTAGCCGCCTATACCGAGTTCGGGATCACCGGCTTCGACGCCTCCGCGGGCGGGCTCGGCGGCTGTCCGTACGCGCCCGGAGCCTCGGGCAACGTGGCGACCGAGGACTTGCTCTACGCCCTGCAGGCCTCCGGCGCCGAGGTGCCCGCCGACCCGCTGGCGGTGGCCCGAGCGGCGGTCGCGCTCGAAAAGCACCTCGGCCGCACGCTCGCCTCCCGGCTCTCGGGCTTGGCGCGCGCATGATCCTCGCGGCCCTCGCCGCGGCGGCGGCCCTCGCGGCCGAGCCCCAGCTTCCCCCTTTCGGCTTCGGAGACGACGGCGCGTGCGGCGAGAAGCCGAACTGCGTCTCCACGCTCGACCTGCGCCCCAAGCGGCACGCGCTGCCCTGGCCTTATCAGGGCTCGCAGCTCGCGGCCCAGGGCCGGCTCGAGCGCGCGATCGAGTCCTTTCCCCGCGCGGCCGTGGCGGAGATCCGGCCCGGCTACATCCACGCCGTCTTCAAGAGCGCGGTGCTCCGCTTCGCCGACGACGTCGAGTTCCTTTTCCCGGAGAGGGAAGCCGTCATCCACTACCGTTCGGTGTCCCGATCGGGCTATTGGGACCTCGGCGCGAACCGGCGGCGCATGATGAAGCTCGAAAAGGCCTTCAAGGAGGCTCCGTGAACGTCCTCGTCCTCAACTGCGGCTCGTCGTCGCTCCGATTCCAGGTCATCGAGACCGACCTCGACCTGATCGCGAAAGACGGCGACAAACGCCTCGCGCGCGGGCACATCGACCGGATCGGCAGCCTCTCGCTCATCACGCTGGAAGCGGCCGGCAAGCCGAAGGTCCTCGAGACCGCGCCGCTGCGCGATCAGCGCGCCGCGATCGACCGCGTCTTGCGCTGGATCGTGTCCCCGGACTCCGGCATCGGCGGGATCGCGAAGCTCTCCGACGTCCACGCGGTCGGGCACCGCGTCGTGCACGGCGGCGAGCGCTTCACGAAATCGGTCCGGATCGACGCCGCGGTGATCGACGGCATCGAGGACAACATCGAGCTCGCCCCGCTGCACAACCCGGCCAATCTCAAAGGGATCCTCGCCGCGCGAGAGCTCCTCGGCCCCGGCGTGCCCCAGGTCGCGGTCTTCGACACCGCCTTCCACGCGACGATGCCCGAGACGTCCTATCTCTACGCCGTTCCCTACTCGCTCTATCGCCGCCACCGCGTGCGCCGCTACGGCTTCCACGGCACGTCCCACCGCTACGTCGCCTACCGCTACCGCCAGTTGAAGCGGCTCGAGCGGGAGAAGGTCCGCTTGATCACGCTGCACCTCGGCAACGGCTGTTCCGCCTGCGCCATCAAGGAGGGACGCTCCCTCGACACCTCGATGGGCATGACGCCGCTCGAGGGGCTGGTCATGGGCACCCGGTCCGGCGACGTCGACGCGGCGATCGTCCCGTTCCTCCACGAGAAGGAGGGCCTGACGGTGGCCGAGATCGACACGCTCCTCAACAAGCAGTCCGGCCTGCTCGGAGTCTCGGGGCTGACCAACGACATGCGCGAACTTCTGGACGAAGAGCGCGAGAAAGGCGACCGCCGGGCGACGCTCGCGGTGGACCTCTTCTGCGCGCGCGCCCGCAAATACATCGGCGCCTATCTCGCGGAGATGGGCGGAGCGGACGCGATCGCGTTCACGGGGGGCATCGGCGAGAACTCTCCGGCCGTGCGCGAGAGGATCTGCGCGGGCCTCGAGAGGATGGGGCTGACGGTCGACAAGAGCCGCAACGCGGCGATGACGGGCGGCAAGGAAGGCGAGATCTCGAAAGCCGGCTCGCGCCTCAAGGCGTACGTGATTCCGACGAACGAGGAGCTCCTCATCGCCCGGGACACCGTGCGCACCGTGGAAGGCGTCCCGCCGCCCGGCGCGGCGCGCCGCTCGCGGAGCAAGCGCTGAGCGTCGTCCTCGCGCTTCTGCTGACGGCGCTCCCCGCGCGCGCCGAGACCTCCGCCGAAGCGCTGCGCCGCATGCCCGGCGCCCGCCCCTCCGGCATGGGCGGCGCCTTCGTGGGCGTCGTCGACGACGCCCACGCCGTCGCGTGGAACCCGGCCGGCATGGGCCTTATTCGCCGGGACGCCGCCTACCTGACGCGCTACGGCTTCGCCGGCACGAGCGTCGAGTCGCTCGGCTGGACCCGTCCCTGGCGCACCGGCGGCGTCGGTGCGCGCGCCGACTTCTTCCACGGGGCGCTCGACGCCTCGAAAATCGGGGCGGCCGCCTCGACTCGGGTCTCGCACCCCGTCCACCTCGGCGGCGCGCTGAATCTCGAACGCGCCTCCCAGCCCGGCAGGAGCGACACCGCGCTCCTCTTCGACGCCGGCCTCCTCGCCGCGCTCATGCCCGGCGTCACGCTGGGCATGGCCGCGCACAATTTCGGCACGTCGGAGCTGCTCGGCAAGCCGCCGGAGAACATCCGGATCGGCTTCGGCGTGCGGTTCGCCCGCACGCAGTTCGACTGGCTCCGGGGCCTGCTCGCCGGCTTCGAGATCGACTACGCCCGCCTGCGGAAGGCGGGCGGCGTCTCGCTCGGCGGCGAGTACCGCTGGCGCGACTGGGCGGCCCGGCTCGGCCTCTCCGGCGGCAGCGTGGTGCAGACCGAAGGAAAGACGATCGCCCTCGGCTTCGGCTGGCGCAAGAACGGCTTCGGCGCCGACCTCACGTTCGCGCCGCCGCACAAGAAAGGCGACTCGCTCCGCCTCGGCCTGACCTACGAATGGGGCTTCCTCCAGGACCGCCCCGCGGCCGACTACCTCCTCGACATGAGCTCGGAGGAGGCCGCCGAGGAGGAGCCCGTGCCTTTGGGCGTCCACATGGTGGAGCGGCGGTTCGCCCGCGCGGAGGAGCGGCTCAGAGAAGGGCATCCGAAGATGGCGAGCCTCGAGCTCGACAAGGTCCGGCGGATCCTCGACGACGGCGACGTGCGCGTCCTGCGCTACTACGAGACGCAGGGGCGCGCGCTGCTCGCGCTGCAGGACTGGGTGGGGGCCCGCCGCGTCTACGTCGACGGCGCCCGAATCGCCCGCGCGCTCAAGGCGAAGAAGCCGCGCGAGGCGATCCTCACCAACCCGAAGAAGG
>JACRDR010000458.1 GCA_016212845.1 Elusimicrobiota bacterium | reverse complement strand
GGCCAACTGCTCGAACTCAACAACTACATATTCCTCATGCTGATCCTCGGTCTCGCGCTGCACGGGCGGCCGAAGTCGTTCGTGAAGGCGGTCGCGGGTTCCGTCGGCGCGGCCGGCGGCATCCTGATCCAGTACCCGCTCTACGCCGGCATCCTCAAGATCCTCACCGAGTCCGGCCTGGCCTCCAAGATGGCGCACGTCTTCGTTTCGGTGTCGACCCAGTCGACGTATCCGATCCTAGTCGCGATCTACTCGGCGCTCCTCGGCGTGTTCGTGCCGTCGGCCGGCGGGAAATGGCTGATCGAGGCGCCGTATCTGCTCGCGGCGGCCAAGGACCTGCACGTGCATCTCGGCTGGGTCGTGCAGATCTATAACGCGGCGGAGGCTCTGCCGAACCTCATCCACCCGTTCTGGATGCTGCCGCTCCTGGGCATCCTCGGGCTCAAGCCGCGCGACATCGTCGGCTACAGCGCCCTGCAGTTCGTCGTGCACGTGCCGATCGTGCTGTTCTTGGTTTGGGCGCTAAACCTGACGCTGGCCGGCTAGAGCTTCCCCGCCGCGATCTTTCGCTTGAGGTCGGAGCTGGTCTCCAGGAACTCGTAATTTCCCCGGCTTCGGCCGACCGCGAGCTTGAATAGCTCGGCGACCCGAGGCATATCCGCGCCCATCCAGGCGAGGCGCTCGATCGTGTGCGCGGCCTCCTCGACGAAAAGGGAAGCAAGGACGGCGATTCCGGCTTCCGCGCAATCGAGCGCGACCGAAAGCGTCGCGTTATCACGGATTTCCGCGAGGACGATCACGTCGGGGTCTTGGCGCATCGCGGCGTGGAGTCCCGATGCGAACGTGATCCCGGCTTCGGGATTCACGGACATGGCGAGCGCGCCCGCGGGCAGGCTGGTCGGCTCGCAGCCGATCCCGAGCACGACTCGATTCTCGCCGTCGGCTTCTCGCGCCAACAGTCCGAGGAGCGCTCCGCGGCGTCTGGGGTCGGAATCGGCCTCCAGGATCAGCCCACCCGAGGCCAGTGCCCGGCGCACCGCGGCCAAGAAGGCTTCCGGAGCCCCCGTCTCCGCGAGCGAACGCGCCGTCTCCGGCTGACGCGTCGAGTAGAGCACGAGGCTCTCTCCGGCGGCCGTCGGGAACGTGGCGCAGCGGAAATCGAACGCGACGCCGCTGGTTTTCCCTTTGAGCCGTCCGTCCTGGGGCCGCCGGCGTTCGGAGATGTCGAGTTCCGCCAGGATCTTGAGCCGCGCGATTACCGTCGCCAGCCGGATGCTCGCGGGGACCGGCACGCGCGTGAGTTTGCGGCCCGCTTCGCGAAACCGGATGCGGACGTCCGGCTCGCCGGGATCCGGTTCTATGTGAATGGCTTCCACGCCCCGTGCGACCGCGTCGGCCAGGAGATTGTTCAGGAAGGCGATGGCGGGGGAGGGTTCGTCGGAGGCGGGGCAGGCGGGATCTTCCAGGGACGCGATCACGTCATCGAGCGGGGCGTCGGCGGGAGCAGGTCTCGGGGAGTATGCGCGCGCGATAGCCTCGTCCAGTCTCTTGTCGGACGTCAGTACGAGGCGGAGTTCCATCCCGGTCCTCAGCCGGAGGTCGTCTTGCGCGAACACGTCGAAGGGGTCCGAGACCGCGATCACGAGCTCGCCCTCCTCGATTCGAAGGGGCAAGAGGCGGTGCTTGCCCGCGTGCTCGACCGGGATGATCTTAAGTGCTTGCGCCGGCGGCTCGATGCCGTCTAGGTTCTCGAACGGGACGCCGGCGGCCGAGGAGACCGCCTCGAGCAGCTTCGCCTCATCAACTCCATAGCGGCCCGTAACGAGTTGCACGAATGTCGCGGGGACGTCAGGCCCTGCCGCCGCCAGTGCGGCATCGGCCGACTTGGCGTCGAGCATCCCTTGCGTGACGAGGATTTCGCGGATCTTGTGGTCGCCGGGCCTTCGCATAGTCAGCTCCCAAGCGCTTTCAGCGCGTGCGTTACCTTTTGGTTGAGATCTTCGGGACCGGTGAAGAGTCCGCAGGTATGCGCCTTCAGCACACGATCGCGGAAGTCGAGCAGCTTGGCGTAGCCCTGGGGATCCGTCTCCACCATGCCGGCGGTTATAGGGGCGTTCTTGTCCATCACAAAGAGAAGTATGGGCTTTGCGCTCGAAACCGCCTGGCGGTACTCGAGTTCCGTCATCGATAATCCGCTCGAGGGCTCGACGTAGCCGTAGCGCATGCCGATAATCCCGACATAATGGTCCGATTCGACGACTTTCTTGCGGATCAGCGTCGCCGGCGGCAATCCGGAGGCTTCGAAGTCCTCCATGCCGATGAACTTCAAGCCGAGACCCTCGACCACGCCGCGAACCCCCAGCCGGTGCGGCTTGAGGTCCATAGAGGTCGAGCTTACGAACACGGACTCCGCTCGCCCGCGGTGTTGCGCGCCCGCGGTGAGGAGCTCCGCTTCATATCCCGATCGCAGTTCGACGAGTTCTTTGAGCTGGGCGCGAAGCCCGGCCGATGACTTCGCGTCTCCGGAGTCCGCGAACGGCAGGAGCTTCCCCTCGAGCTCTAGCCGCCTCGCGTCCAGATGGCGGAGCATTCCGAATACCTGTCCGCGCCGGACGTCGGCGGGTGGCTCCAGGCTGCGCTCTTCGCCCCGAGCCGCGGTGGTGAGGCCCAGGCTCTTGGCGACGTGTTCTTCGAAGACGCTGAAGAAGCGCCCCGCGTCGGCGCCGGCCCTTCCCAGAAAGAGCTCGGCCTCCGTGCCCGGGTCCGATTCGAAGAGTCCCGACACGAGGGCGGCCGCCATTTCCGAAGCCGCGGTCTCGAACGGAATGCCGGCGACGCCGGTGCCGATGGCGGGAAACGCGATCGAACGGCAGCCGAGCTGTGGTAGAAGGCCGATCGCGCGGCGCGTCACGCGGCGCACGATCGCGCCTCCGTCGAGTTCGAGGCGGCGCGGTCCGATCGTGATCGCGTGGAACACGAAGCGCGCGCCGAGCTTGCCCGCGGAGGTCACGACTAGATCTCCGGTTCTCGCCGGCACGGCCTTGGCCGCTTCGGCCACGAACGCATCTCCGGCGCCGATACGGAGCGCCGCCGAAACTCCGCCGCCCATCGACAACATGTAGTCGTCGGAACTGACGAGGACCTGGGCTTTGGACTTCAGAATATTGTCGAAAGTGAGGGTGATCGACGAACCGCCCACGCGATACGTCCTGGAAGCGGTCGGCGAGGACATCCCCGGAAGGATAACGGGCTCGCGGCGTCCTCGCAAGGAGCGGCCGAGCGCAGTCCATGGGCTGAGCCTCACGCCGGCCCGCTAGAAATAAGTTACGCGTCGGCCATCGGAAAGCGGCCCGCATCGCGCATAAAATCCCGGCGATGCGTTTTCTCGCCACCGTCGCCTTCCTGTGCGTCGTTTCCATCGACGCTTTCGCGGCGTCGACCGGCGCGTTCGCCGATTCCTTTAGCTACGCCGACGGCCTCATCACGAACCAAAACGCGGCCTCGCCCAGGTCTCCGAACTGGCTCGTCGTGAACGGTTCGCTCTTCGCATCGGGGGGCAAGGGCTGGACCGGCGTGCCGGATACGACGGCGCCGAACGCGACGTCCTCGAACGGGACCGGCTCGGCGATTTTCAGCGCGTTGACCCAGCGCACGGACTTCAACGCCGATCTCTCGCTCCTGCTCAACGTCATCCGGTTCCCGCTCGGCAGCGCGTCGACGGACGGGGCGCATGTCTACGTGCGCTATCAGGACGCGAACAACTTCTATCAGGTCTCGGTGCGCCGGCGCGACGGGCGCACGGCGATCAAGAAGAAGCGGGGCGGAGTCTGGACTACCTTTACCACGCCGCTGAACGGTCCCTCTCTGGGGGTGGAGCACGCGGTCCGCGTCACCGCGACGAACCAGACGGACGGCTCGGTCGGAATCCAGCTCTTCGTGGACGGGGCGCTCCTGGCGAGCGCCGTCGACGCCAGCTCGCCGCTGACCTCGGCCGGAAGAGTCGCGATGGCGGGACAGAACACGGAGTTCAAGTTCGACGACTTCACCGTCGCCGGCGCGAGCGCGCCCTCGAACGCCGTGCCGCCGGACCTCTTCGCCTGGGCGAAGGCGGGGACCTATCTCCACGACGTCCAGATCGACGCCACGGCGCAACCGGGGCGCAAGCTGCTGCGGTTCTCGACTGCCGTCGCGAACAAAGGGCGCGGCGCCTTCGAGCTGCGCGCGACCGTCGCGAGCGACGGGACCACGAACGCGCGGCAGCGGGTCTACGACGACCAAGGCGGCTATCAGGAGTATCCCGCGGGCACGTTCGTCTTTTCCAGCCACGCCGGTCACAACCACTTCCACTACGCTGACTTCGCGAACTATCGCCTGCGGGCGGTGACGGGCTCGAACGGACTTGGCTCCGTCCTGGCGGCGTCCGACAAGGTCGGCTTCGCGATGTTCGACAACGCGGTCTACGACCTTTCCCTCCCCGGCGCCCCGCGCTCGAGCGTCTACCAGCGCCAGGAGCAGAGCTCGCTCGACCCCGAGGGCATCTCAGTCGGCTGGGCGGACGTCTACGACCGCTCGCTGGGAGACCAGTGGATCGACGTCACGGGCCTTCCCAACGGGGCGTACTGGCTCGAGATCGAGATCGATCCGTTCCACCGGCTCATCGAAAGCGACGAGACGAACAACTTCACCTGGGTCAAGGTGTTCATCAATAGCACCTCCGCCTCGACGAACAGCGAACAACCGGCGCAGGGCGGCTGCCTCGCGAGCTCCGGCGGCTGGGTGAACAGCGCCTTCGCCGCCCAGTCGGGGACCTTCGAGGCGAGGTTCGACGCTACGCCGGGCGCGGCCGGCATGGACGGCGTGATCGGGCTCGGGACCGTGTCGGGCCTTCCCGGCCTGGCCGGCAACGTGCGCTTCAGCACGTCGGGATATATCGACGTCCGCTTCGGCGACCATTACTGGGCGGACACTCCGGTGCGCTACTCGGCCGGCGTGACCTATCACTTCCGGATGGCGATGAACACGACGATCCATACCTACGGCGTCTTCGTCAGCTCGACCGGCCCGGAGTCGACCTTGGCGAACAACTTCCAGTTCCGGCTCGAGCAGATGAACGCCGGCTTCCTCGACCATCTCGGCGCGCTCGCGGCGACGGGGAGCGAGACGGTCTGCAACCTCGCGATCTCGACCGGCACCGTCTACCCGGCGCCCGTCGTGACGTCGATCTCCCCGAGCTCGGCCGCCGCCGGCGGGCCCGACTTCGTGCTGAACGTCTTCGGCGGGAACTTCCTCACCGGCCGATCGACCGTCCGGTGGAACGGGGCGGTGCGCGAGACCGGCTACATCTCGGCGACCCAGATCCAGGCCTTGATCACGGCCGCCGACCTCGCGGCCGCGGGGGCCGCGAGCGTGACGGTCTTCAATCCCGGGCCGGGCGGAGGGACCTCGAACGCCGCGACCTTCACGATCGTCTCGACCGCTCCCGCGGGCGCGACGGCGTTCCAGGAGAGCTTCCCGTATCCGGACGGCCTGATCACGAACGCCTACGCCGCCGCCAATCCGACGGACCCGGCCTCCGTGAAGTCGAGCACCTGGCTCGTGACCAACGGCTCGCTGTTCGCCTCCGGCGGCATGGGCTGGACCGGCGTGCCCGACAACACGGCGCCGAACGCGAACTCCTCCAACGGCAACGGCTCGGCGGTGTTCCGCGTCGTCACGCAGCGCTCCGACTTCCGCGACTACGCCGTGTCGATGAGGCTGCTCAACGCCGGATTCACGTCGACCTCCGGCACGCCCGCCGCCGCGGTCGACGGCGTGCAGTTCGTCCTGCGCTACCAGAGCGCGTCGACTTTCTACCTCGTGATGATCCACCGTCGCGATAATACGGCGGTCATCAAGCGGAAGCTCAACGGGACCTACACGACCCTGGCCTCGGTCCCGCTTTCGGCGACGATCGGCGCGGCCGTGACCGCCGCGGCCGACGTCCGCACGCGCGAGGACGGCGCGGTCGTGATCCAACTCTCCCTGAACGGGTCTCCGCGCCTGACGGCGACCGACGCGGCTTCGCCGATCCTTCCCGCCGGCCGCGTCGGATTGTGGGCGACCAACGATCAGTTCAAGTTCGACGATTTCGTCGTCACGGTGCCGACCGTCGCCGCGCCGGGGTCCTCCGTCGCGGGGGCACGGATCCCCGGGCCGATCGCCGTGGAGCCGCCCGCGGGCCCGGGGCCCAACCCGTGGCGCGCGGACCGGCATCAGGGCGTGCCGATGATCTTCCGCGGTCTGGCGTCGGGCGCCACGGTGAAGCTCTTCACCACGTCGGGGCGATCGGTGACGTCGCTGCGCGAGGCGGGCGGGGCGGCGAGCTGGGACCTCTCCGCGATCCGTTCAGGCTTTTACCTCTACGTGATCACCGCGCCCGGGCGCGCCATCGAGCGGGGCACGGTCGCGATCATCCGTTGAGGCCGAGGCCCCGCTCGTAGGCCGCGTTCATGCCTCTGTCCGAGGCGCCGAGCAAATAGGACAACTTCATCCTCTGATTCAGCAGCGCTTGTCGCCAAGGGCCGTTGGTCTTGAATCGGATCGCCGACGTCGTGGAGACGAACGGGGCGATCTCGGGCATTCCGGTTTCTCGCAGGATTTTGGACAGCTCGGTGTCCTCGAAGATCTCCACCGGCGGGATCTTTCGGGTCAGGAGCTTTCTATCGAAGTAGACGCAGTGGTCGAGGTAGACGATCCCCTTGAGGCTAGCGCGGACCCGGTTCGAGTACCAGCTGGTGAAGCGCAAGAGCGGATGGTCCCAGTCGAAGGCGTGCGTGAACCCGCCCCAGCCCGCGCCGCCGCCCTGCGCGAGCCAGCGCAGCCCGTCCGCCGGCAGCAGGCTTCTGGGATGATGGAGCAGGATTCGCTCGCCCGAGGCGGCGTCGATCCCCGCCTGCAGGCGCGCGCCGCGAGAAGATCCCAGGCTCTCGTCCGCGCAGATCACCTCGAGCCCTTCGACTTCGGCGAGGCGCGCGAGGATCCGTTCCTTCCAGTCGGCCCCGCCGCTGTGGACGGGGAGGACGACCGAGAGCTTCACGCGCTGCACGAGGCGCCGCCCAGCACGCAGAAGGAGGCGCAGTGCGGGTGCTGGAGCGTGACGGGGCGCCAAGCTTCGCGGAGCGTGCGGCCGAGCTCGAAGCGCGCGTCGTAGGGGATGAGCGTGCACGCCAAGACGGCGGGGCGTTCGCCTTTGCGCTTGACCACCATGCGCGAGGAGGCGCACATCACCGACTCGGGCGCTTTGCCGAGGATGGACCAGCACTCGGTCGTGATCTCGGGGAGCTCTCCGGGCGCGCCCATCTCGGGGAAGATCGTGAGACCCACCTCGCGCCCGATCGCGCGGCGATAGCCGTCGCGCGCGGCCTCCTCGCTCTCCTCGACGAAGCTCCGTCCGGCGACCGAGACGTCGAAGCCCGAGTCGAGGAGCCACTTCAGGCCCTCCAAAGTCTTGTCGAAGGAGCCCTTCCCGCGTTCCGCGTCGTGCACGGCGGCGGTGTGATGGTCGAGCGAGACCCGCAGGCGCAGGCCCGCTCTGTCCCGCAGGGCCAGCAGCTCGCTCTTGCGGTTCGTCATCGGCGCCATCGCGTTGGTGAGGATGAGGACGGAAAATCCGCGCGCGAGGCACTCACCCGCCATCGCGAAGAGGTCCGGGTTCATGAACGGCTCGCCGCCGGTGAATCCGATTTCGGCGGCGCCCATCGCGCGCGCCTCATCCAAAAACGGCAGGACGTCGGCCCGGCGCAGGTACTCGAGCCGATCGTTGCGCGGGGAGGACTCGATGTAGCAGTTCGCGCACTCGATGTTGCAAAGGGTCCCGGTGTTGAGCCAGAGCGTCCTGAGCGCGGCGGGCGCGACGACGGCGCGCGCCTGGCCCTTGGCCGTGGTCGCGGCGTCGGCCCACTTAGCAGCAGGCGCCATCGTCCTTCTTTTCGGAAGAGAACGGCAGGCCGGTCCCACGGCCGGGAAAGACGCCGAAATGCTTCGACTTGTCGCCGAAGACGTCGAAGTGGCGGCGGAAGCGGCTTTGCTCGAGGATCGACGCCGTGTTGCCGCACACCGGCACGACGCGCCCGGTCTCGAACTGGTGGTCGGCGTCGAACCGGAAGGAGTCGCGGGACTCGGGGATCGTTCCCTTATAACGCGCCGCTTGGCCGTAGTCCTCGGAGGAGGACTCGAGCGCGGCGAGCTTAAACAGCCGGTAGGTCGCCGAGTAGAAGCCGATGGGGCCGACGCGCTCGCGGATCGGTCCGGCGTCGACGGAGAGCGGCCGGGACTCGACGAGCCGGGGATCGGCGAAGCCCGCGTCCTGGGCCAGCCGTAGGAAGTCGTTCCAGTACAGCGCGCCGCCGAGGCATTCGCCGTAGAGCACGGGGTCCTCGCGCAGCTCCGCGGGCACTCTGCGGTCGGCGTAGACGTCCGAGAAATACAGCTCGCCGCCTTCCTTCAGCACGCGCCGCGCCTGGCGCAGGACCGCCGCCTTGTCGCGCGCGAGGTTGATCACGCAGTTGGAGACGATCAGATCGAAGGACGCATCGGCGAGGCCGAGCTCGTCGAGCCGGGAGATGTCGCCTTTGACGAACTCGACGTTGGCGTAGCCGAACGCCTTCGCGTGGTGCTCGCGGTTGCGGCGGGCGACGTCGAGCTGCTCGTCGGTCAT
>JACRDR010000454.1 GCA_016212845.1 Elusimicrobiota bacterium | reverse complement strand
GCGCCGCCCGCGCCGCCGCCGGCTCCGGTCGTCTCGGCGCCGCCGCCCGAGCAGCCCGCGTTCCCCGCCGTCGCGCAGCTGCCGCCGGCGCCGGCCGCCGTCGATCCCAATCTCCCTCCCGAGCCGAAGCCCGGCGAGAGCATCGCCCCGATCGGCGTGGAGAAGCCTAAGCCCCGGCGCCGCAAGCCCGCGGCGCCGAAGGCGTCCTTGCCCGGCATGGAAGCCCCGGCTCCCGAGCCCAAGGTGAACGCCGTCAAAGGCGTCCCGCGGCTCGTGAAGCTGACCGCCAAGGGAAACGTCGTCACGCTCAAGCTGAGCGAAGCCGCGAAGCCGAAGGTCTCCTACTCGCCGATGCCTCCGCGGCTGCTCCTCGATTTCTCCGACGCCAAGAGCAAGCTTCCCCCGAAGGACCTGGGCGGCTCGCGCCCGCACATCACGCAGGTCCGCGCGCGCGAGAGCGACGCGGACTCCCGCCTCCTGTGGGTCGAGATCCAGCTCGACAAGACGGGCACCAACCGGATCGAAACCTCCGGCCCGACGCTGAAGATCACCTTCGACTTCGTCGAGCCGTAGATTCAGGCTCGCCGGACCGCGCCGGCGTGCTACACTTAAGCGGTGCCGAACACCCGCCGCGGCGACGACTGGTCCGACGACGTACAGCATGAGCCGCGGCCTACGTCCTCCGCCAGGAAGCCTCACGTCGTCCGGGCCCGCAGGCTGAGCCCCGAGGAGTGCAACGGGACCGTCGCGGAGATCTTCCCCAACCGCAGCGCCGTACGGCTCGACTCTCGCCCGGACGTGCTGCTGTGCAACTACCGGATGGCGACGCTCGCCGTACGGGGCGGAAGCCGCGAGCGCTCGCCGACCTGCGTCGGCGACCGCGTGCGCGTTGAGGGGGATGTCATCGTCGGCGCCTGCCGGCGCCGCACCGCGCTGGCGCGCCGTTCCCCCAACGCCCGAAATCCCCTCACGCACGTGATGGCGGCGAATCTGAACATGCTGGTGATCGTGGCCTCGGTGCGAGAGCCGGAGTATACGCCCGGGCTCGTCTCGCGGATGCTCGAGGCGGCGGATTCGCAGGACATCGCGGTGGTCGTCTGCGCCAACAAGATCGATCTGTTGGAGGAAGGAGCCGCCCGGCCGTGGCGCGAATTCGCGGAAGCGAGAGCCGCGGTTGTCGAGTGCTCCGTCAAGTCCGGAGCCGGCATGGCGGAGCTCGAAGACCTCGTCCGCGGCCGGGCGGCCGCTTTCTGCGGCAACTCCGGCGTCGGAAAGACCTCCCTGCTCCGCCGCCTGCTCGGCGACGACTCTTACGGCCGCGTGGCCGAGATCAGCGCCGCCTCCGGAAAAGGGCGCCACACGACCACCGGCGCCGTCTTGCTTCCCGGTCCCGCGAACTCGACCTGGATAGACACTCCGGGAGTCATGGACTTCGAAGCGGTCGACCTCAAGTCAGCGGAATACGAAGAGCCCTGATTACTTCTTTTCGTCCAGCTTCAGCTCGACAAGACGGGCACCAACCGGATCGACTTCGCAGGTGGGACGATCACGATCCGCTTCGACTTCGGCGAACCCTAGCCGCGCTCAGCGGATCAATTGATCGGGACCGTCCACGTTCCGCCGAACACGGAAGCGGCGTTAGTCCCCGTCGCGAAGTTCCCGCCGAATTCCTCAGAGATGCTCACCGAATCGGGAACCGCCCCGTCGAGGTATCCGCGCGTGCGAACGTTCGAGCCCCCGCCGTCTTGCCCGGTGCTCATTCCAAGGTAGTGATTCGTATGAGCGACGCTCCAACCGTGGGGCAACTTCACATTCAGCGCCGCCACCGTTCCGCTGATGGTGGTGGCGTTGAGAACGAAAGTGACCAAGGCGTTCTTCCCTTGCAAATAATAGCGATACAACCCAACGTCGCCGGAGTCGACCGTCCATGTGCCCCCACCCGAGGCCGTGTAATCACCCGCGGAATAAGCCGGAGAGATCCATGCCCCCTGCTCATGCTCCACCAGGCGCCATCTCGCGGTGGTCGCGTCATAGACGACTCGAGCCGTTCCGACACCGGCGGCCAGCGGAGTATTCCCGCTCGTGACGAAGTTGATCAACCTATTTCCGGCACTCGAACCGGAGTCCTGATGATCCAACTCGACTTGGCCAGCGCCTACGGATACGATCTCGATGATATCGCCGTCGTTCCCCGCGCTGAATCCCGTGATCGTCAGCAACGAAGCGTTATTGAGACGAAGAATGAGATGTCGAGCCGACGTTACGGCGAGGTCGTTCTGGGTCCCGGTCAGAGTCGTCGTCTGAACCAGGGTGCCCGCGGAGGTCACCTGCACCGAGCCGTCTTGGAAGACGACGCCTTTCGAGGGCTGCCCAACGCTCGTCGACACGCGGATGTCGCCGTCTAGGACGTGCAGCCTGCTGGCAGGGCTCGTGGTGCCGATACCCACGCTCCCCACGCTGTCGATGCGCACGCGCTCCTGCGCCTGCACATTACTGCCCGGCGACGTCATGAACGCGAGCTGACCCGCAAAGTACTGATTCGTCGCGCGCGTGCCGTGCACGGCTGCTATCGCGGCGCTCACATATGAGTTCCCGCCGCCGGTGAACGCGGAGAAAGCCAGGCCCGACATCGCCCCGCTCGTCGTATCGGTGTTTCGCAGGGACATGAGCGGCGTCTCACCCCCCACGGTCGTGGCGTTGTCCGAGCCCGAAACGACGAGCTTCGGCGGATTCGAGGTCCCGTGAAACTCGGTAAAGAGCGTCGTCCCCACGCCCACGCTTCCCCCTCCATAGTTCAGCGAGAAGTTGTCGAACGCGAAGTTGCCGGTCTTGTAGGCCTGCAGCAGCGACGCCGAGCCCGAGAATCCTAATCCGATCGAGTTGCCCGTGCCAGGCGCGCCGACGGCGAAGGTGTTGTCCGTGACCATGAACGGGATCGTGTTGCCGGCGTTCTGTCGCACGACGAGGGCGCGGTCGGAGCTGGACGTCCCGACGCCGATGTTGTCCGAGTTCACCGACATCAACCCGCCCGTTACTTTGTAAAGACTGCCCGTATCCGGAAGCAGCTTCGCCGCCGAGACCGCGTCGCTGGCGAGAACTCCCGTATCGACGGCGCCCGCCTTGATCTTGTTTACCGTCACCGCGCCGGAGCCGATCGCGCCGGTATCGACGGCGCCGGCGAGGATCTTATTGCTCGTGACCGCGCCGGAGCCCAGGGCGCCCGTGTCGACCGCGCCCGCGCCGAGCTTATTGACCGTCACCGCGCCCGAGGCCAGCGCGTTCGTGTCCACCGCGCCCGCGAACAGCTTCTTGGCGGTGACCGCGGAGTCATTGAGGATCGACGTGTCGACCGCGCCGCGCAGGAGCTTGCTGGTGTCGACGGAGGCCCTCGCCAGGATGTCGGTGTCCACCGCTCCGTGCGCGAGCTTGAGCGTATCGATGGAGCCGTCGGAGATCGCCGACGCGCTCACCGCGCCCGCGGCCAGCTTGTTCAGGGTGATCGAGCCGGAACCGATCGCGCCGGTATCGACCGCCCCGGCTAGGATCTTGCTGCTCGTGACCGAGCCGGAACCCAAGGCGCCGGTGTCGACCGCGCCCGAGCCGAGCTTATTCACGGTCACCGCCCCGCTGGCCAGGATATTCGTGTCGACGGCGCCGGCGCCGAGCTTGTTGACCGTCACCGCGCCGGAGGCCAGCGCATTCGTGTCCACCGCGCCCGCGAACAGCTTTTTGGCGGTGACCGCCGAGTCGTTTAAGATCGAGGTATCGACCGCGCCGCGCGCGAGCTTGGTCGTATCGACGGCCGCCCGCGCCAGTACGTCGGTGTCCACCGCCCCGTGCGCGAGCTTCGGCGTGTCGATCGAGCCGTCGGAGATCGCCGACGCGCTCACCGCGCCGGCGGCCAGCTTGTTGAGCGTGATCGAG
>JACRDR010000451.1 GCA_016212845.1 Elusimicrobiota bacterium | reverse complement strand
GAGCGGCGAGACGGAGCTGAGCGTCGTGCCTTTCGAGCCGGAGCAGCGCAGCCTGCTCAAAGGACAGCTCAACGTGCTGGCCTGCCATTCGTCGCGCTTGAGCGAGCTCGAGAAGCGCTTCAGTTAGAGCCGACGATCAGGCCGAGCACGATCAGCGCGCCGCCCGCCGCGCTCCACCCGCTGAAAGGATCGCCGGTGAGCGCCACGCCCAGGAGCGCGCCCGAGAGCGGCTGGATGAAGATGAAGCGCGCCATCGTCGAGGCGGGCACCAGCTCGAGCCCCTTGTTCCACAGCAGCGTCGCCAGGATCGTCAGACCGAAGGCCTGATACGCGAGGCCGCCGAACGCCTCGGGCGGCGGCATCGCGGCGGGGAGGATCGTGCTTCCGGCGGCCAGCGCCGTAGGGATCACCGCGATCGCGGTGGTCAGGCCCGTGAAAAGGCCCGCGGGGACCTTCTTCATAGCGCTCTTGCCCAGGATCGAGTAAATCGCCCACAAAACCGCCGAAGCCAAGAAGAACACGTCGCCCTTCCAATGGGGCGAGATCCGCGCCGCCCAAGGCAGCCCCTGCAGGACGATGAGCGCGGAGCCCGCGAGCCCCATGAGAACGGAGACGATTTTCCAAACCGTCAGCGCCTCGCCGAAAAGCAGGGCCGAGAGCACGACGATGAAGCCGGGCTCGAGCCCGAGGAGCAGGGAACCGTTGGTCGCCGTCGAGTGCCGCAGGCCGATCGTCCCGAGGCTGGTCGGCAAGGCGAGGCCGAAGATCGCGACCGCGGCGATCTTGAGCCAGTCGGCGCGTTCGATCCCATCCGCCGGCCAAGCCTTCGCCATCGAGGGGGCCATGAAAATAGCGCCCAAGGCGAGACGCCAAAATACCGCGGCCTGCGGGGAGAAGCCGCGCAGGACGTACGTCATGGCCACGTACGCGGAGCCCGCGAGGATGTTCGAGGACAGCAAGTAGACCCACGCCCGCGCCGACATGGCGGCGATTATACGACCTTGCGGCGAGGCGCGGGGGGTGTTATAAGCAGTCCCGATGCCGGCAGGCGCCCTTCTCGTCTTGGCCGCGTCCCTCTCGTTCGCGGCCGGAGTCGATCCGCTCGATCTAGCGGCGCGCATCCCGCGCCTGCAGGTCGGCGTGATCTCCTTGGTCGGCGACGATCACCCGCTATTCGACCTCGCGGATTTTCCGGTGGCCGTCGAGCCCTCCGCGGGCATAGTGACCGCCCGCTGGCTCGGCGCTCCCCGGTGGGTCCGCTATCCGGACGGGATGCCGGTGGCGCTCGGCGAGCTGCATCTCTCGGTGAAGGCGGCGCCCGAAAGGACCCTGATCCGGTGGCGAGGGAAAGCGGCCGCGCTGCAGGCGGAGGGAGACGGCTCGAAGGCGGAGCTCTTCGTGCCCCTGCTGGAAGGAGGGGAGGCGGAGGTCCTCGTCGACGGCAAGCGAGTCGCGACGGTGCGCTCGACCGCGAGAGCTCCGCTCGCCACGCGCAAGAACCGGCGCCACGCGATCGACCATTCGTGCTCGCCGTGGCGGCCGAAGCTCTCCGGCCTCGACGACGCCTTCGTCACGATGAACTGCCGCCACGTGCCGGTCGGCCCCGTCTTCGGCGCTCAAACCGTGGTGGAGCTCCAGGTAGCCGCGGCGCCCGCCACGCTTCCCGACGGAAGCCCCGCCGTATTCACCGCGCATTTGCGCGACGGCAGTTTGACCCGGACGTCGCTCCTGGGGCCGGACGGGAGCTCGCGGATCGTGGAGATGGCCGCGCAGGTGAACCCGGTCTGGCACCGCCTGCGCCTGGCGCTCGGCTTCGGGCCGTACGGGCTCGACTCGAGCGCGCCGAAGGGCAACGGCGCGACCGGCTCGGTCATGCTGTACGCGAACTACCGGCTGCGGCCGGAGGACAACCTGTCGATCCGGGCGTTCGACGCGGCGGTCACCCGCGACCCGTCGGGCGCGGCGTTCTTCAACAACTTCGGCCTGTACTTCGCGCACGACCTGGCCCGGGTCATGGACCGCCGGATCACGCTGACCGCGCTCCTGGGCGTGCAGACGGTGACCTTCGCGCCGAACGGCCTATCCCACGAAACGTACGGGGAGGGACTCGCGCCCCAAGGGCTGGAGCTTACCTACCTCGACGCGTTCGGCCGGAAGAACCGCACCCTGAACGCGGGCGCGTTCGTGCAGCCCTCCGACAACAAGCTCTACGACAATTTTTGGCTGCGCTACGGGGGCCGGTTTTTCTACGAGCTCAACTACATCTCGTGGTCGTCGGGGAACCGGCGGGCGCGGATGTGGGGCGTGTCGATGGGCGTGCCGTTCACCCAGCTATTCTGAGAGACGGCTCTTGTAGTCCTCGTACTTCGCCCGGCGCACGACCTTCACGCCTTTACCGGGCTCATACACCGCGATGTTCGGCAGGGTCACGCCGTTGAACGTCGTGGTCTTCACGATGCTGTAGTGCGCCATGTCGAGGAACACCAGGCGGTCGCCCACCTTCAGCTTCTTCGGGAAGGCGTAGTCGCCGATCACATCCCCGGCGAGGCAGGTCATGCCGCCCAAGCGGTAGAGATGGGGGAACTCTCCCTTCTTGCCGGCGCCCACGATGACGGGCCGGTAGGGCATTTCCAGCACGTCGGGCATGTGGTTGGTGGCCGACGTATCCAAAATCGCGATGTCCCCGCCGTTATGGACGAGATCGAGCACTTCGGCCACGAGGACGCCGGTGTGCAGCGCCACGGCTTCGCCGGGCTCGAGATACACCTGCACGTTCCAGCGCGATCTGAAGGCTTTGATCAAGCGGATCAGGCGCTCGACGTCGTAGCCGGGCCGGGTGATGTGGTGGCCGCCGCCGAAGTTCACCCACTTCGCCTTCTCGAGCAGGTTTGCGAACTTCGCCTCGACCGCCTTGAGCGTCCGCTCGAGCGCGTCGCTGCCGAGCTCGCAAAGCGTATGGAAGTGGAGGCCGTCGATGCCGTCGAGCTCGGCGCCCGCGAGGTTCGCCTTCGTGACGCCCAAGCGCGACTTGGGGGCGCAGGGATCGTAGATCTTGACCTTCACCTCGGAGTGCTCCGGGTTCACCCGCAGAGCGCAGGAGATCTTGCGGCCCGAGGCACTCACCTGGGGACCGAACAGCTCCCACTGGGCGAGAGAGTTGAAGGTGATGTGGTCGACGTAACGCAGCAGCTCCGGGAACTCAAAGGGCTTATAGGCCGGCGCGCACAGGTGCACCTCGCCGCCGAATTCCTCGGCGGCGAGGCGCGCCTCGTGCAGGGAGCTCGCCGTCGTGCCCGGCAGCGTGCGGCGGATCTGAGGGAAGACGGCCGGCAGGGCGAAGCCCTTGAGCGCCAGCAGTATCTTCGCCCCGGATTGGGCCTGCACGCGGCCGAGTACGGCGAGGTTGCGCGCGAGCAGCCCCGTGTCGACGATGAAGCACGGGGAGTCGACCTTGCTCAGGTCCGCCTGGAGCACGGTCGGGGCTCGCGACGGCGTACGCTTCACGCCGCGATGAGGGCCGGGATGCGGAACGGCTCGGCGGTCTCGACCGCCATCTCTTCCGCCTCCCACGGCAGGCCCCACTTGCCGAGGATGTCCAGGAACGGATCCGGATCCATCTGCTCGACGTTGTAGACGCCCTGGCCGGTCCACTTGCCCTGGAGCATCATGAGCGCGCCGACCATCGCGGGCACGCCCGTGGTGTAGGAGACCGCCTGCGCGCCCACTTCGCGGAAGCACGCCGAGTGGTCGCAGATGTTGTAGATCCGCCAGCGCCGGTCGCGGCCGCCTTTTGAGCCGAGCACGTCGCAGCCGATCGACGTCTTGCCGGAGTAGCCCTTCGCGAGCGAGGCCGGGTCCGGCAGGAGCGCCTTGAGGAACTGCAGCGGCACGATGTCGACGCCCTTGTACTTCACGGGGTCGATGCGGGTCATGCCGACGTTCTGGAGCACGCGGAGGTGCGTGAGGTACTCGTCCCCGAACGTCATCCAGAAGCGCGCGCGCTTGAGGGAGGGGTAGTGCTTCGCGAGGCTCTCGAGCTCCTCGTGGAAGATGAGATACGACTTCTTCGGCCCGACGCCGGGGTAGTCGATCATGCGCGAGATCGACATGGGCGCGATCTCCACCCAGCGGCCGTCGGCCCAGTACTTGCCGCGCTGCGTGACCTCGCGGATGTTGATCTCGGGGTTGAAGTTCGTGGCGAACGGCTTGCCGTGATCCCCGGCGTTGCAGTCGAAGATGTCGAGCTCGCGGATCTCGTCGAACTTGTGCTTCTTGAGCCAGGCGGTGAAGATGCCGGAGACGCCCGGGTCGAAGCCGCAGCCGAGGAGCGCCATGAGGCCGGCCTTCTTGAACTTCGCCTGGTACGCCCACTGCCACTTGTAGCTGAACTTGGCCTCGTCGAGCGGCTCGTAGTTGGCCGTGTCGAGGTAGTTCACGCCCGCGGCGAGACAGGCGTCCATGATGTGGAGGTCCTGGTACGGGAGCGCGGCGTTGACGACGAGGTCGGGCTTGAACTTCTTGATGAGCTTCACCAGCGCCGGGACGTTGTCGGCATCCACCTGGGCGATCTGGATCTTCTTCTTGCCGAGCTTCTTCTGGATCGCCTCGCAGCGCTTAAGTGTTCGGCTGGCCACGAGGATTTCTGAAATAACCTCGGGTACTTGAGCCAGTTTATGCGCGATGACGGCTCCGACGCCTCCTGCTCCGACCAACAACACTCTCTTTCCCATGGACAGCCTCCCAATTAGCAGCGTCTATGAACTGTGACGTTGCCGTGTCCGTACGGCGACGGGAAATTATAGAAAAGTCCTAGCGCTTTCGGGCGCAGATTTCCATCGAATCGCGCGTGTCGAGGTAGAGCGGTTTGTCGGCGATGTCGAGGAGGTTGATGAAGGAGAGAACGGCGCGGTGCACGAACGCGGGATAATTCTTGAGGCGGGAGGCCCAGTACGACCAGGAGAAGATGCGGCCGAACGACTTCTCGAGCACGACCTCGAAGCCGGCTTCCTCCAGCATGCGCCGCATCGTGTCGCGGTCGAAGTACGCGATGTGCGCGGGCCGCAGGCCCCACCAGGCGGCGCCGAGCAGGCTCGCCGATAGGCTGCCGATGTCCGGCGTGACGAGATAAAGCGCGCCGCCGGGCTTGAGCCAGTTCGCGGCGCACCGCAGCGCAGCCTTCGGATCGGTGAGATGCTCGACGACGTCGATCATGACGACGACGTCGAAGCTCGCGGACGGGAAGCGGCAGGTGTCGAGCGGCTCCGAGTACACGTCGAGCATGAAGCGCTCTCGAGCGGTCTTGGAAGCCCACTCGGAGGGCTCCAGCCCCGCGACCTCGAAGTCCACCCGCGCGGCGTTGAGGAAATAGCCCGTGGCGCAGCCGATCTCGAGCAGCCGGCCGCCCTTCGCGAACCGCTTGATCACGTTCAAGCTCAGGTGCGCGTTGATCGAGCGGCTCGACGCCTCCTCGAGGTACGTCTCGTCGACGCACGCCCCGTAGCCGGCGAGCAGCGCTTCCTTGGTGGGCCGCGGGTTCGTGTAGACGAAGCCGCAGTCCACGCACCGGACGATGCGGCCGTAGTGGCCGAAGGTGTCGGTGGTCGCCGCGCAGTCGGACAGCGACTCGAGAGCGTAGGCGCGCTCGAAGAGCGTGCGGCTTCGCTTGCCCCCGCACAGGTTGCAGGCGACCTCCTCGAGATGGGGGGAGGTCACTTTAAGCCTCCCTTCATCGCCGCGCGGAAGGTCTCCAACCGTTCCGGCGTGCCGATGTCGTAGAGCGGCTTGGTCGAGGGGAAGGCGTAGAAGCCCTTCGGCACGAGCTTGGGGAAAACGTCCTTCTCCAGCGAGCAGGCTCCGGCGGGGATCGCGTCGAGCACACGGCGCTCGAAGGCGTAGATCCCGGCGTTGAGCCACGCGCGGCCCTGGGGCGCGGCCTTCTCCGTGAATTTCACGACCCGTCCGGCCGGGCTCACGTCCACGAGCCCTCCGTCCCGGCGCTCGCCGGCGTCGACGACCGCGAGCGTCGCCGCGCCGCGCTGGGCGCGGTGGAAATTGAGCAGGCCCGCGAGGTCCACCGGACAGTAGGAGTCGCCGTTCATCGCCAGAAACACGTGGCCGTCCACGAGGCGGGAGGCCAGCTTCAGCGCGCCGCCGGTCCCTAAGGGCTCCGGCTCCTCCGAGTACTCGATCGCGACGTCCTGCCGCCCGTCGAAGAAGTCCCGGATGACCTCGGCCTTGTGTCCGACGCACAGCACGAAGCGCGCAAATCCCTGCCGCTCGGCGCCGTCGATGAGGAACTCGAGGAAAGGCTTGCCGCCCACGTCGGCCATCGGCTTCGGACGATGCTCGCCCGTGACGGACCGCAGCCGGGTCCCGAGCCCTCCGCAGAGGATGACGACCGGGATCTCAGAGACCGCCGACAACGGGGCTCTCGTAGACGGCGTCCGGCTGGTAGACCATGATCCGGCTGCCCTCGTTCTCGAAGTTGACCGGGATGCGGGTCAGGTGCTTGAGACGCTCGCGGATGCGGGCGTGGTTCTTCGGCTCGGCGAAGATCAGCATGAAGCCGCCGCCGCCGGCGCCGAGCAGCTTGCCGCCCAGCGCGCCCGCGGACCGGGCCGCCTCGTAGATGTCGTCGATCGCCGGCGAGGAGACCTTCGAGCTCAGCTTGCGCTTGAGCTGCCACGACTCGTCGAGGAGCTTGCCGAAGGGGGCGAGCGGGCCCTTGGCCATCAGGATGCCCGAGGCCTCGTCGACCATCTCGCGCATGCGCGACAGCTCGCTCTGCGTGTCCTTGATGCGCTCGAGCTGTTCCTTGACGATGATGGACGCGATGCGGGAAAAGCCCGTGAAGTAGAGCAGGAGATGGTTCTCGAGCTCGCGCACGCGCTCGGTGGAAAGCGTCAGCGGGGCGACCTGGAAGCCGCCGGTCTTCGCGAAATCGATCCGGCAGAACCCGCCGAAGGATGCGATCACCTGGTCCTGGCAGCCCACGTTTTCCTTCAGGACCTCCTGCTCGACGTGGATCGCCTCGCGGGCGAGCGTGGTCTTGTCCGCCATCCGGTGCTCCAGCGCATGGAGGGCGTGGAGCAGCCCCACCGCGAACGAGGAGCTCGAGCCGAGGCCGGTGCGGGAGGGCAGATCGGCGTGATGGTGGATCTCGACGCCGTCGGTGATCTTGAGATAGTCGAGGATGCCGCGCACCGCCGGATGCTCGATGTCCCGGTTCTCCTTCACCAGCTCGATGTTCGAGTACACGATGCGGCTCCGGTACTCGAAGAAGGGCGGGAGCTTGCGCGCCGTCAGGTAGCAGTACTTGTCGATGGACGTCGACAAGACCGCGCCGCCGTGAGCGCTGATCCACGCGGGATAATCCGTCCCGCCGCCGAAGAAGGAGACTCGAAAGGGCGTCCGGCTGATGATCATGCGTTGGCGAAGGGGCTCCCGCCCCGAAGCACCTCGTACGATTTCACCAGCTCGCGGACGCCGCGCTCGAGCGGCCACTCGGGCTTAAATCCGGTGGAGAGGATCCGCTTGTTGGAGACGATGTAGTCGCGCTTGTCGGGGTCCTCGCCGACGGGCGCCTCGAGCCAGACGAACTTGGGCAGGACCTTCTTGATCACCGCGCACAGCTCGATCTTCGAGAGGTTCGCGTCCTCGAGTCCGAGGTTGTAGGGGCGGTCCTTCATCTTCTCGAAGCGCTTCCAGCCGTGGAAGAACGCCCGCGAGATGTCGCGCACGTGGATGTAGTTGCGCTTGAAGTGGCCCTCGAAGATGACGACCGCGCGGTCGTTGACCGCGCGCCACGTGAAGTCGTTGACGAGCAAATCCAGCCGCATGCGGGGGGAGACGCCGAACGCGGTCGCGAGCCGGAACGTGATCGCGTTGCCGCGGTCGAGCACCGCCTTTTCGGCGTCGACCTTCGTCTTGCCGTAGAAGGAGATCGGCTTGAGGGGGCTCTCCTCGGTGCAGAACTTGCCCTTCTCGCCGATCCCGTAGCCGGAGTTCGTGACGGGAAACAGGATGCGCTGCTGTTTGGACGCGAGCTTCGTGATGAGCTTCACCGCGCCGTAGTTGACGGTCTCGGCGCCGACGCGGTCGCGGTCGCACAGCGGCGCGCCGACGAGCGCGGCGAGGGGGATGATCACGTCCGCGTTCTTGAGCAGGCCTTTCATCAGGGCCGCGTCGCGGCAATCGCCGCGGACGATCTTGAGCGAGTCGAAATGGCACATGTCGAGCAGGCTCGACTGCTTGTGCATGAAGCTGTCGAGGACGGTCACCTCGAAGCCCTGCTCGAGGAACATGCGGGTCATGACGGAGCCGATGTAGCCCGCGCCGCCGGTGATCAAAAGCTTCGTGTGCATTACGCCGCCTCCCGTTTCGCTTCTTTCCGCCAATGGTCGAGCATGAGGCGAAGGCTTTCGTCGAAAGAATACCTCGGCTTCCAGCCGGTCGCGTTCATGAACTTGTCCACGCAGGGGATCTGCAGGGTGACGTCCACCGGGCGCCGAAGGCTCGCGGCCTCGCGGGTGGGGATCTTCTTCTTCGCGAGCGCGACGAGCTTTTTCAAGCAGTCGCCGACCGTCATCGTCGTGTTGCCGCCGATGTTGTAGACCTCGCCGGGCGAACCGAACATGATCGCGTCCCAGTAGGCGCGCGAGGCGTCCCGCACGTCGATGAAGGTGCGGACCGACTCGAGGTTGCCGTGCACGAGCTCCTTCTGCAGGCCGAGCTCGATGCGGGCGACCTGCCGCGCGAAGGCGGTGGCGAAGAGGTCGGTGCGCCGCGGGTTGAAGTAGGTGAACATCCGGGTGCGGATGACGCGCATGCCGTACGACTTGAAGTAGGAGTAGCCGAGCAGGTCCTGAGCGGTCTTCGAGACCGCGTAGGGGCTGACGGGATTGAGCGGGGTCTCCTCGGTGATCGGGATCCACTTCGGGTCCACCTGGCCATACACCTCGGAGGTGCTGCAGAGCTGGAGCCACGGATCCATGCCGGTCACGCGCACCGCCTCGAACAGATTCGCGGTGCCCATCACGTTGTTCTGCAGGACCGCGAGCGGCGTGTCGAAGGAGGCACGGACGTTGGCGTGCGAGGCGATGTGGAAGATCGCGTCGGGCCGGGAGTTCTGGAGCGCGCGCAGGACCGAGCTGAAGTCCGTGAGGTCGCACTCGTGCATGCGGATCTTCTCGCTCGTCTTGCGCTGGCTTTGCGCCGTGCGCCAGCGGGCGATGCCGTGCACCTCGACGCGGGGATGATGCTCGAGGATGTGATCGGCCAGGTAGCTGCCGCCGGAGCCGGTGACGCCCGTGATCAGGACGCGGCGAATGCCGCGAGCGGACTTCTTCATAGCGCGGCCTTCTTCACCACGCCCGAGATCCAACGCACGCGCTCGGCCGTCAGCGACGGGTTGTTCGGCAGGAAGAATCCGAAGTGGTGGATGCGGTCCGCGAACGGGAAGCTGCCCTTGCCGTAGCGCTCGTACCAGAACGGATGCAGGCCGAGATTGCCCGCGGAGAAGATCCGGGTCTCGATGCCGTGGTCCACCAGCGCCTTCACGATGCGCCGCCGCTGATCTTTCGAGTTCGCGAGCAGTCCGAAGGAGATGCTGCACGTCTTGTCGCCGGGCTCGGGCCGCTGGACGTAGAAGCGGTCGCCGAGCTCCCCGAGGTAGATCGCGTGGTTGCGGCGCCGCGCCGCGATGATCGAAGGGAGCTTCTTGAGCTGCTCCAAGCCGATGAAGGCGTTAAGGTCCGTCGAGCGCACGTTGAAGCCCGGCTCGTAGAACACGAAGGGCGAATGAAAGTCGTCGACGCCGTGCTCCCTCACGAGCCGGTTGTGGACGTCTCGCGGCACGTCCTTGGACCAGCCGTGGCTGCGCAGCATCAGCAGCATGGAAAACAGTTCCCGGTCGTCGGTGGAGACCATCCCGCCCTCGATCGTCGAGAACTGGTGGCCGAAGTAGAACGAGAAGCTCGACATCTCGCCGAAGCTCCCGACGTTCTTGGAGCCGACGGTCGCGCCGACGGCGGCGCAGGCGTCCTCCATCAGGGCGAAGCCGTACTTCTTCTTCAGCGCGAGGAGGCGCTTCATCTTGTGCGGCACGCCGAGCACCTGCACCATGAGCACCGCGGAGGGCCGGTGCTTTTTCAGGATCCGCTCGAGATGGTCGAGGTCGAGGCCGAAGGTGTCGGGATCGGCCTCGCACATGATCGGCTCGAAGCCGAACTGGAGCGCGGGCGCGACGGAGGTGACCCAGCCGACGGAGGGGACCACGACCTTCTTGTTCTTGAGGCGGCCCGAACGAAGCAGCGCGTAGTACATCAGCAGGTTCGCCGAGGAGCCCGAGTTGCAGAACACCGAGTACTTCCGGCCGACCCAGCGGCTCCAGCCGGCCTCGAACTCGAGCGTCAGCTTGCCTTTCGTCAGGCGCGGGGTCTTCTTGAGCCAGCCGATCAGCTTCCGGATGTCGTCCTTGCCGATCGTGTCTTCCGCCAGGTGGTACTTGATCATCAGAAGGGTCCTTTGAAGGCGTGGACGGCAACCGGGGGTTCGGCGGCCGGGAAAGGCTTGCCGACCATCGCGAACGCCGCGCGGGCGATCGCGTCGCCGTCGGCGTAGAAAAGCTTCTCGAGCGGTTTGGAGACGGGGCAGGCGACCGGCTGCATGCCGAGGCGGCGGACCGGCGCCTTGAGGGAGGAGAACGCCTTCTCGGCGGCGACCGCCGCGATCTCGGCGGAGACCCCGCAGGTGGTCCAGCCCGTGTCGACGATCATGAGACGCCCGGTCTTCTTGACCGAGGCCAGGATCGGTGCGTCGTCGAGCGGCACGAGGGTCACGGGGTCGACGATCTCGGCCTCGATGCCGTGGGCGGAGAGGAACTCGGCGGCCTTGAGCGCCTCGACGACCATGTACGAGTTCGCGACGATGGTGAGGTCCGAGCCCTTGCGGCGCACGACCGTCCGTTTGAACGGCAGGACGGGAAAGCTTTCGTCGACCTCGCTTTGGAGATCGAAGAGCAGCCGGTGCTCGAAGAGCAGGACCGGGTTCGGGTCCTGGATGCCGGCGATCAGGAGGTCTTGCGCGTCGGCGGCGGTCGTCGGCATCGCGACCTTCAGTCCCGGCACGTGCATGAAAAGGGACTGGAGCGCCTGCGAGTGCTGCGCGCCCTGGCCCCAGCTCTTGCCGATGACCGCGCGCACCACGATCGGAACGTTCATGACGCCGCCGAACATCGAGCGCCACTTCGCCGCCATGTTGCAGAGCTGGTCCATCGCGAGATACAGGAAGTCGGTGCGGATGTGGATGTGCACCGGCTTCATGCCGGCCAGCGCCGAGCCGATCGCGATGCCGGTCATCGCGCCCTCGGCGATCGGCGTGTCGAACACGCGCTCGGGGCCAAAGCGGTCGACTAAGCCCTTCGTGCTGCCGAAGACCGCGCGGTGGTCGTCGACGCCGATGCCCATGACGTAGACCGACGGGTCGGTCTCCATCGCGTGAGTGAGGGCGGCGTGGATCGCGTCTCCGAATTTTTTCTGGGCCATCAGGCGAAATTGTCCGCGAGCAGGCGCTCGGGCCCCGGGAACGGGCTCTTCTCGGCGAAGGCGACCGCGTCGTCGATCTCCGCCAGCGCGGCCTTCCGCCACGCGGCGAAATCGGCCGGCGCGGCCCAGCCGCGTTTTTGGAGGGCCTTTTGGGCGACGGTCAGCGGATCGCGGGCCTTGGCCTTCGCCTCGTCGTTCTTCTCGTGATACGTCTCCTTGAAATCGGTGCGCGGCCCGACGTGCTCGTAGACGCGGCAGGTCGCGTACTCGAGCAGGATCGGGCCTTTGCCCGCCTTCACTTCGGCGGCGGCCTTGGCGAAGCTCTCGTGAACCTCGTAGACGTCGTTGCCGTCGAAGCGGCGTCCGGGCAGCCCGAGCCGCTCGCCGATGCGCCAAAGCTCGGTCTTGGCGTGGCGCTCGCGGACCTTCGAATGGATCGCGTAGCCGTTGTTCTCGAGGACATAGATGACGGGGAGCTTTTTCAGCGCCGCGAAGCTCGCGCTCTCGTAAAACACGCCCTCGTCGATGCCGCCGTCGCCGAAGAAGACGGCCGTGAGGCGCTTCTCTCGCTTCATCTTCGCCGCGAGCGCGTCGCCGGTGGCCACCGGGATCGTGCTCGCCACGATCGCCGAGCAGCCCATCAGGCCGATCTCCGGCGCGACCATGTGCATCGAGCCGCCCTTGCCGCGGGCGCAGCCGGTGTCCTTGCCGTAGAGCTCGGCCATCATCTTGTCGATGCCGCCGCCCATGGCGACGAAGAGGCCGTGCCCGCGGTAGGTGCCGTACGCGCGGTCGGCCTTGCCCAGCGCCTTGCACGCGCCGGCCACGATCGCCTCCTGGCCGATGGAAAGGTGGATGGGGCTTTGGATCTTGTCGGTCGGGTAAAGCGCGACGACGCGCTCCTCCGCGAGACGGATGCGGAGCATGAGGCGGTAGAGCTCGCGCGCGAGCGCCTTATCCAGCTTAGGCATGCGCGGAGCCTCCCTCGAGACGGCGCGCCAGAGTCGCGCCGGTGAAGGCGACGAGCAAGGCGAGCGCGGGCAGGTGGTAGCGGCTGGTCCAGTAGCCGGTGAAAAGGTGGAGGCTGTAGTAGCCGAGCGCGGCGACCGTGAGCGTACAGCCGAAGTTCCAGTTCGACCGGTACGACCCAAGACCCCACGCTCCGAGCCCGAGGACCGCGGCCTGAAGCAGGAGCAGCGCCCCGCGCACGAGGATCGGCGCCCAGCGCCCTTGCGCGCGGTAGACGGACGCTGCTTCCGTGCTGCCGAACACCGCCGAATGGCTGCTCAGCCAGAAGCGGACGAAGCGCTTCGGCAGCGCGGCGAGGACGGCGCGCCAATTCTTGCGGTACTCGTCCTTCGCCATGCGGTAGAACTCGGCGTCGACCTCGACCTCGGTGCGGCCGACGCTGAGGTCGTTGAGGAGCGTCTGCACGTCGGGCGGCGAGGGCTGCGCGCCGCACCAAAACGCGGGGCCGCCCATCGTGGCGACGGGGATCCAGGCGCCCATCGCGCGCTTGTTGCGCATCG
>JACRDR010000456.1 GCA_016212845.1 Elusimicrobiota bacterium | reverse complement strand
CTCGCGGCGCTGTGGCTCGCGCCGGCACCGATCGTCGTCGCGCAGACGGTCGTGCGCGCCGTTCCCCCCTCGGCGAGCGTCGCGCCGGTCTCGCCTCCCCCCGCCCCCGATTTCCCCGAGCCCGCCGGCCGCGCGCGCGCCGCGCAGCTCGGACAGCGCATCCTTCTGTTGTCCCAGCGCGCCCTCACGCTCCCCGCGCACGTGTGGCCCGTCACGAAGATCGCGAAGTCGATCGCGCACGGCGAACCGCTCATCGCGCTCACGCCGCAAGGCGCGGCCGAGCGCTCCGCCGAACGCGCCGAGAGCGCGAAGGTCGGCGTCGTCATCGGACGGCTGTCGTGGGAGCTGCGCGACGTCTGGTCCGTCCGAGGCGCCGAGCGCTCGTACTCCCAGCTGATCGCCCGCCTCGCGAGGCAAAAGGCGGAGCACCCCGCCGCCGATCTGGCGGTCTCGCTCGACCCCGAGGGGCTCGGCCTCCGGCTCGCCGGCGAGTCGATGGAGACCCGCACACGCCTAGCGACGGGGGCGATTCTGCGCCTCGCGAAGCAAGCCGCCGACGCCGGACTGCCCGTCGAGCTCGATATGGGCTCGGGCGACGCGCTCGAGCCGACCGTCGCCATCGCGCACGCCGTCGCCCGCGAACTCCGCGTCCCGGTCCGCCTCGCGATCGCCGCCCGCTATGAGCGCAGCGGCAACGTCCTGCGCGAATGGGCCGCTCTGGCCCGCGAGCTCAAGCTCAACCTCGGCGTCCGCCTCGTCAAAGGCTCCTTCATCGAAGCCGAGACGCCCGACGCCTACAACGAGCGCCGCCGCCTCCTCACCCATTATAAGGAGCTCATCACGCTCGCCCTTGAGAACGCCGACGCGCTCGACATCGCCGTGGCCTCCCAGAACGAGGAGATTTTCCAGCACGCGCAGGAAGAATCGGCCCGGCTCCACGCTCCCTATCAGATAAACGTGATCCGGGGCGTGAACCCCGCCCTCCAAGACCGCATCCGGGCCGCCGGCAAACTCGTGCGCGAATACGTCTCCTATGGCATGGACGCCCCGATCATGGGGCTGATGGAGATGTACACGAACGCCCGCCAGAAGCGCGCGCTAAGGGACAAGATCGCCGGCGAAGTAGACTGAATCCGAACACTGGTGCCTGGCACCAGTGTTCGGATTAGCGGGCCCAGCCGTCGAGGCCCCGCATGAGCGGGTTGAACGCCGGGCGATCCTGCTTCACCGACGAGCCGCGGAGCTGGTCGTTCTCCACGTCGCCCTGCTTCTGGATGAGGTAGCCCCGCACGACGTCGCGGTAGGGGATCGTCACTTCGGGCCGCTGGCCCGCGGCCTCGAGCCGATCGATGTAGGTCTGCAGGTCGACCCACGTCGGGCGCGTGCGGCCGTTGCGCAGCGCGATCGCCTTCACTTCCGGCTCCTGCATGAGGCGCACGAACCGCGGCTCGGTCTTGAGCATGTCCATGAACACCGGGTCCTGCTGCGCCGTCGGCGCGTCCATCAGGAGCTCGAACTCCTTCACGGAGCCGTCGAGCGTGCGGCCTCCGCCGATGCGGCCGTTCGCCTGGATCTCGTGGACCTGGGTGATCTGCTGCGGGTCCGTGATGTAAAACTTGAACTTCGTGTAGCCCTTGAAGGCCTTCGGATCGTTGGTGCCCCGGATGCCCTTGAAGTTGAGGTCGAGGCCGCGGCCCGCGACGCGCGTGTCGAGCAGCAGCACCTTCACCGCGCCGGAAGTCAGGTTGTGCAGGTTCGTCTGCTTGCTGACGTTCGCCTCCGGGTTGTTCACGCGCAGCAGCTCGGTATCGGAGAACACCTGCGCGATCTCGATGTCTTTGACGCCCGCGCGCCGCAGGGCCTCGCGCGCCATCTTCAGGCTCCGGGTATCCGAGAGGCTGACGATCACCAGCTCGCCGGACGGCTGGGCGGCCTTCACCGCGTCCAAGACCGCCTGATACTTGCCGGCGGGGCTCTCGAAGACGCGGAGCGCGACGTCGGTGCGGGCGGTCGAGGCCAGCTGCGTGCCGGTGATGCGCACGCCGTTCTCCGTGAGGTAGCGCCGGAACTCGGGGCCCGCGGTGCCGGAGAGGCCGACGAAGCGCACGTTCTTGTTGTCGCGGACGAAGTCGTTCATGGTGACGATGGCCTTGTGCTCGTAGGGCAGCGTCAGGTCCGCGCCGTAGTGCAGCTCCCAGAAGCGGCGGGTCGGCGTGTCCATCGACTCGAACCACTGGCCGTTGTGGACGGCGTTCACCTTGCGGGTGTTGTTGTCGAAGCGCTCGGTGGCCGGGTTGTCGGTGTAGCCGCGCGCCAGGTTGAAGAGCTCTCTACGCACCCACGTCTCGCCCGAGGGCTGGATGCCCAGGCCCTTCGTCAGCAGCTGCGGGAGCATCGAGACGCCGCCGCTGGTCAGGCCGAACTGCCAGCTCATGAGCGGGAAGCCCATCGCCCACGCGGCGGCGGCGCCCAGGAGCGGCGTGCCCTTCCAGTTGGCGAGATGGTAGCCGATGCCGCGCGGCCAGATCGCCGACGGCATGATGCCCCACATCAGCTGCCAGCGCTGGGACGGCGTCATGAAGGGATCGGAGGCCACCGCCCGCAGCAAGCGGCCGGCGTACGCGCGGGTCAGGCCGACGGTCGACTCGTCGACGCCGCGGAAGAACGGCGTGCCGGCGAGCTTGCCCATCGTCCTCGCGGCGCCCTCGAATACCGGGGCCTTCGCGGCGAGCTTGCCCATCGCGTTGGACGTCTTGCGGAACGCCCACGGCACGAGCGTGGCTTCCCAGACGCCTCGGGCGGCGAGTTCGGTGGTGCTCACGCCGTCGATGCGCTCGAAGTGCGTCTTGAGCGCGGCCTCCGAGTCCATGCGCAGCCGGACGCCCTCGGATTTCCACAGCTGGGCGCGCGAGCCGAGCTCGGAGGTTACGCCCTCGAGCGCGGCGAGATCGTTCTGGACGAGCCCCGCCTGCTTGCGGAGGTTGGAGGCCTGGACCGGGTCAGCGGCGGCATCGGCCTGCGCGTTCAGCTCGCGGAAGCGGGCGCGCAGCGCGTCGCCGTCGAAGCCCTTCTGCTTGAGCGCCGCGGCCCACGCCTCGGCGTTTTCGGCGGCGCCTTTTTCGAAGGACGAGACGACCTCGGTCAGGTTCTCCTTCAGGAAGCGCTGGTAGCGCGTCGTATAATCGGCGTAGAGCTCGCGGGTCGCGAGGTTCTTCGCGTTCGCCTCGCGCTTGAACGTCTCGATCTCGCCCATGCCCTGCTTGGCCTGGGACTCGGCGACGTCGGCCTTCTGGAGCAGAGTCTGGGCGGCCTTGCCTTTCTTCGTCGCGGCCTGCTCGCGCAGCGCCTTCGACTCCTTGAAAAGCTGGTCGACCCGGACGGTCGTCTCGCCCCACTTCGCGTCGATGCGGGCCAGCTCGTCGGAGGCGCGTCCGTAGGACTCGCGGGCGGTCTTGAGCTCCGCCGGCTCCTTGCTCTGCAGGGCCTTTCGCACCAGCTCCCCGCTCTTCCACGCGTCGAGCTCGCCCTGCGCTTTGGCGACGAGCTCGCGGGCTTCGGCGGCCTTGGGATCGCCGCGCGCCTCGAGCCTCTTGGCCAGGCCGTCGAGCTTGTCGACGAGCGCCTGCCGCTGGGCCGCGCCGCCGTTCTCCATGCGCTCCGGCGACTCGAGACGCATCACCGCGTCGTCCTGCACGCGAAGCTTCGAAGCGTAGAGCGGGTACATCTTTTCCTTCATCTGGCCGAAGAGCGTGTAGATCGGGTTCTCGCGGTCGATGGCGACGTCCATGACCCCGCGGCGCTGCTCGAGAAGCTCGCGGATCCGGCCTTCCCAGCCGGGGTTCCCCTTCTCGGCCACCTGGACGATCTCGGTCGCGTTGTCCTGGAGCCAGTTCATCGCGTTGGAGCGGGACTCGAGCGAGGAGACCTTCGCCTCGAGCGCCACGACCTCGGCATCGAGGCGGGCGGCCTTCGTGCGGTCGGTGGCGCGCAGGGCTTCAGCCCGGGCGCGCTTCACGCGAGCCTCGTTCGTGAGCTGCTCGAGCTGGAGCTTCACGCCCTCGCTTCCGCTCTTCCACTTGGCGCGCCACAAGACGTTGGTCTGCTGGTCCATCAGCTTCGAGACCTGCTTCGCGACGACCTTCGGATCGAGCGCCTCGCCCGGGCCGCCCTCGGCCAGGCCCTTCGAGATCGACGACCCGGCCTCGAGGAACTCCGTCACGCGCTCCGCCTTGAAGGCGCGCGCGACCGCGGCCTCGCCGTCCTGCACCATGTCCCGCACGTACGCCTGGCCCGCCGCCGCGCGCTTGGCCACGGGGAGCTTCTTGTTCAAGTAGTCGTGGTTTCGGGCGAACTGGAACACCTCGAGCAGCGCCTTGCCTTGCGGCGAGGTCCGCAGTTCGGGCGTGGACATGATCTCGCTCTGCTGCTGCGCGAGGAGCTTCTGGGCCTCCTTCATCTTCGCGTCGAGCGTCCGCTCGGTCTTGGCGGAGCCGATCTCGTCGATGAGGAGCGACAAGCGGGCCTTCGCCGCCAGGTACTTGGGCGGGCCCGCCCCGAAGTCCTTCGCGGCTTGGATCACAGCCTGCTGCTGCTGCACGATCGCCTCGATTTCCGCGCGCGTCGCGGCAAGGTCGGCTTGGCCGCCCTTGTTCAGAGTTTGGGAGATCTTCAGGAGCTTGTTGACGCCCGCCTCGAGCGCCTGCGCGGTGGCCGGGTTTTCGGCCTTCAGCCCCTCGACCAGCGTCTTTTGCCGGCTGGCCTCGAAGCGGAGCTTCTGCGAGAGGTCGCGGGCGTCGGTGGAGAGCAGGCGTTCGATCTTCTCGATGCCGCCCTGAAGGTTGCGGTAGGCCGGGTGCTCCTTCGGCACGCTCGCGGTCGTCTCGCCGATCGTGAGCGCCGGCTGCAGCGCGGCGCCGTCCATCTCGTCGCCCATCATCCAGAACTTCTGCGCGTTGCCCTTGCCCTGCGTCTTGCCCTGCGCGATCTGAGTCTTGATGTTCTCCCAGGTGTCCACCTT
>JACRDR010000455.1 GCA_016212845.1 Elusimicrobiota bacterium | reverse complement strand
CGCGGGCGTCGCCGACGGCCTGTTCGCCGCGCGCGCGGCCGCGGAGTTTTCGACGGGCGCGCCGGTCGTGCTCCCTCCCGGCGGCGCGGGCGCGTTCCTGGCGAAGCGTCCGCTCGCGTGCCTGCGCCCGGAGGCCGCGTCCGCGGAGCGCCTCTCGCGCTGGGGCCTGCGCAGCTGCGGCGAGCTCGCGCGGCTGTCGGCCGGCGAGGTGTCGGTCCGCCTCGGGCCCGCGGGGCTCGCGCTTCATCGCGCGGCGCGCGGGTTGGACGAGCACGCCTTCGTCCCCGAGCCGCACCCCGCCGCGTTCTTCGAGGGCGCCGGCTTCGAGTGGCCCGTCTCCGAGCTCGAGCCCTTCGCGCGCGCGGCGCGCCCCGTGCTCGACCGGCTCTTCGCCCGCCTGTCCTCGCGCGGCTTGGCCTGCCGCTCGATCACCGCCACGCTCGAGCTCGACCCCTCGGGCCGCGACGAGCGCGCGCTGCCGCTCGGCGCCCCGACGCGCGAGGCCAAGACCTGGCTCGGGCTCCTCCTGCTCGAGCTCGGCCGCCGCCCGCCGCGCGGGTCCATCGCCGGTTTTTGGGCGCTCGCCGTCCCCGAGGAGCAGCGTCTGGTCCAGCTCACGCTCTTCGGCCCGCCGGCCGCCTCTCCGGACAAGATGTCGACGACGCTGGCCCGGCTCGCCGCCCATCTCGGTCCCGACAAGGTCGGGACTCCGGTCCCCGTCGAGTCGTACCGCCCCGAGGCGTTCGCCGTCCGGCCTTTCGAGCCGCCGCCGCCGCCCGAGGAAGTGAGCGTGCCTTCGGCGCCGGGCCACGTCGCGCTGCGCGTCCTGCGTCCCCGCGTCGCGCTCGACGTCCGCGCGGACTCGGGCGGCCGTCCCGCGTGGGTCCGCGGAGGCGACATCGAGGGCTCCGTCCGCGTGGCCTCCGGCCCGTGGAAGCAGGAGGACGGGTGGTGGAGCGAGCGGGCGTTCTTCCGCGAGTACTGGGACGTGGAGCTTTCCGACGGGGCTCTCTACCGGATTTTCCACGAGCCCGCGGGGAACCGCTGGTTCGCGGACGGCATCTATGACTAGCGCCCGGCCGTTCTCCACGGGCGCTGTGCACGGGGTTTGGGCCGGCGCCTTGGCGCCGGCCTATGGGGGTTCCCGTGCCTGATTACGTCGAACTGCACGCGAACTCGGCGTTCTCTTTCCTGGAGGGCTCCTCGCTTCCCGAGGACTTGGCCCGCACCGCCGCCGAGCTCGGCCTCGGCGCGCTCGCGCTCTGCGACGTCCAGGGCGTCTACGGCGCGCCTCGCGCGCACCAAGCCGCCAAGAAGGCCGGCATTCGCGCGCTCGTCGGAGCGGAGCTGCGGCTCGAAGTGCCCGCGGCCTTGCCCGCCGACGGACCTCCGCCCGCGCCGACGCCGGGTTCTTCTCTCCCGCGCGTGACCGTGCTCGCCGCCTCGCGGGCGGGCTACAAGAACCTCTGCCGCCTCATCACCGCCGGCAATCTCCGCCGCCCGAAGGGCGAAGGACGCATCGACCTCGACGCGCTCGCCGCTCACGCCGAAGGCCTCGTCTGCCTCACCGGCGGCGACGAAGGCTGGCTCGCCGCCGGCTGGGAGGCGGGCGGGCTGGAAGAGGCGCGGCGCCGGCTGCGCGCCCTTCACGGCATTTTCCCCGGCCGCCTCCACGTCGAGCTCCAGCGACACCTTCGCCGCGACGAGGAGCGCCGCAACCGCGCCGTTCTCGCGCTGGCGCGCGAAATGAAGCTCCCGCTCTTGGCCGCCAACGGCGTGCGCTACGCCAAGCCGCGCGACAAGGAGCTCCTCGACGTCCTCACCTGCGTCCGCCTGGGCTGCACGCTCGACGGCTCGGGGAAAAGGCTCGAGCCCCAGCGCGAGCGCCATCTCAAGACCGCCGCCGCCATGAAGGCCCTCTTCTCCGACCTGCCCGAGGCGGTGAGGAATTCCGTCGCCTTGGCCGAGAGCCTCGACTTCACGCTCGCGGACTTGGGCTACCGCTTCCCCGACTACCCGCTGCCCGCCGGAGAGACGCCGATGAGCTATCTCCGCAAGCTCAGCTGGGAGAGCGCCGCGAAGCGCTTCGACCCCCTCGGCCCCAGGGAGCGCGCGCAGATCGAGCACGAGCTCGCGATCATCGAGAAGCTGGATCTCGCCGGCTACTTCCTCATCGTCTGGGACATCGTCCAGTTCTGCCGCCGGGAGAAGATCATGGTGCAGGGCCGGGGCTCGGCGGCCAACAGCGCGGTCTGCTACGCGCTCGGCATCACCGCGGTCGACCCGGTGCGGATGGAGCTGCTGTTCGAGCGCTTCCTCTCCGAGGAGCGGGGGGAATGGCCGGACATCGACCTGGACCTGCCGTCGGGCGAACAGCGCGAGCGGGTGATTCAGCACCTCTACGAGAAGTACGGGCGGCACGCCGCCGCGATGACCGCCAACGTCGTCACCTATCGTTCCCGTTCCGCGATGCGGGAAGCCGCGAAAGTCTTCGGCTACACCCCGGAGCTGGTCGACACGCTGGGCAAGCGCCTGGGCTCGATCTCGATCGAGGAATGGCACGCCGACCCGAAGATGCTGCCCGGCGAACTGAGACAGTGCGGCGTCGACCCGGCGGAGCCGAGGGTGAGGCGGTTGGTCCGCGCCTGGCTCGCGATGCAGAACCTCCCCAGGCATCTGGGCCAGCATTCGGGCGGCATGGTCGTGGCGCGGGGAAGGCTTGACGAGGTCGTGCCGCTCGAGCCCGCCTCGATGCCCGGAAGAGTCGTCATCCAATGGGACAAGGACGACTGCGCCGATTTGGGCCTTATTAAGGTAGACCTGCTGGGCCTGGGGATGCTCGCGGCGCTGGAAGAAGCCCTCCCCATGATCGAAAAGCACGAGAACAAGAAAGTAGACCTGGCCCACCTGCCCGACGATCCCAAGGTCTACGACATGCTGCAAAAGGCCGACACCGTGGGCGTCTTCCAGCTCGAAAGCCGGGCGCAGATGGCCTCGCTGCCGAGGCACGCGCCCGTCCGCTTCTACGACGTCGTCGTGCAGGTCGCGATCATCCGTCCCGGCCCGATCGTCGGGCGGATGGTCCACCCGTTCTTCGACCGGAGATCGGGCAAGGTCCCGGTCGAGTACCCGCACCCCTGCCTGGAACCGATCTTGAGGAGGACTCTGGGCATCCCGCTCTTCCAGGAGCAGGTCCTGAAAATGGCGATGGCCGCCGCCGGCTTCTCGGGTGGGGAAGCCGAAGAACTGAGACGGGCGATGGGATTTAAGCGCTCGGTGGAGCGGATGGACTCGATCGTGGCAAGACTGCACGCCGGGATGGAAAAGAAGGGCATCGCGCCGAAAGCGCGGGAGCAGATCGTGCACATGATCACCGCCTTCGCGCTCTACGGCTTCCCGGAGTCGCACGCCGCGAGCTTCGCGCTGATCGCCTACGCGAGCGCGTGGCTCAAGTACCATCACCCCGCCGCCTTCTTCGCCTCGCTGCTGAACGCGTGGCCGATGGGCTTCTACCACCCGGCCACCTTGGTGAAAGACGCGCAGCGGCGAGGCGTCGAGATGCTGCCGGTCGACGTCACGCGCTCGAACTTCAAATGCCGGTGGGAGAACGGCGGCGTGCGCCTGGGCCTGCGGTTCGTGCAGGGCCTGCGGGAAGGCGCGGGAAGGCGAATCGAAGAGGAGCGCGCCAAAGCTCCGTTTCGCGACGCCGCCGACGCGGCGCGGCGCGCCGGGCTCCAAGCCGACGAGCTCGAACGCCTAGCCGACGCCGGCGCCTTCTGCGCCTTCGGCCTCACGAGGAGGGCCGCCCTCTGGCAGGCCGCGCAGATCGCCGCGCCGAAAGGTCCGCTCTTCGAAGGACTTCCCGCCTCCGAGGGCTCACCTCTGCCCGAGATGAGCCCGGAGGAAGAGACGCTCGCCGACTACCGGAGCGCGCAGATGACCACGGGCCCGCACCTCGTCGAGCACCTGCGCCCGCGGCTGAAAGCCCAAGGCATCCGGAGCGCCGCCGAGCTCGAATCCCTGCCGAACGGGAGCTACGTCAAATCCGCCGGGGCGGTAATCGTGCGGCAGCGGCCGGACACCGCGATGGGCTTCGTGTTCCTGACCTTGGAGGACGAGACCGGGATGGTCCAAGCGATCGTGAACCCGAAACTCTTCCGGGACCAGCGGCACGTGATCCTCGGTTATCCCGGCCTGATCGTCGAAGGCCCGCTTCAAAAGCAGGACGGCACGCTCTCGATCAAAGCCGCGCGCTTCGCCCCGCTCTCGCTAGGCGGCTCCGTCCCCAGCCACGACTTCCGCTAAATCCGAACACTGGTGCCAGGCACCACCTGTTCGGATTCGCTCGACCCGACCCTGTTAAAGGGTCCCTACCCGGGACGTCCCGGGTGGATATGTATGGGAAGGCATCGGGGCTGGCTCGAAAGCGTTCCAGCCTATATACTCCCCCGACACTTTCCGGACATCCGCGGCGTCTAAAGGGGTGACGTGACACCATTGCTTTGCTTGGCGGGGCTGTTGGCGGCGAGTGTTTCTGCGCAGAATGCTCCCCGCACCCTCCGCGAGGTCTTCGACGCTTCCCTCAAGGCTTCCGAGACGGTTCTGGCTACCGAGCAGTCCATCATACAGGCGGAGGCGCTCTACCGGCAGGCCTTTGCGGGGTCCTTTCCCGAACTCTCCGTCCGCAGCGATACCACGTGGGATCAGAAACGGTCCTATCAGTATCGCGGGGCGAATGAGAACGCCTACCTTAGGCTCGCGCAGACCGGGCTGACCGGGATTCGGGAGGCGGCGGCTTGGAAGGCGGGGAAGGCGCTCGTCGGACGCCGTGAGGCGGAGCTCTTCCGGGCGGAGCAGCAGCTTCTTTCGGCGGTGGCGGGGGCGTATTTCGGGTTCTTGCAGTCCCGCGAGAACGGGGCGACCTTCGACCGCTTGATCAGCCAGGCGGACAAGAGGCTGACGGAACTCCGGGATCGCGTCCGCGTGGGCCGCTCGCGCGAGGCGGACGTGACCAGCCAGGATTTGCAGTCGATCTCGCTCCAGTCCCAGCGCGAAGAGAGCCGCCGGCTTATCGAGGCGCGCGGGGATCTTCTCGGCTTCCTTATTAAGGGGCAGGTGGGGGCGGAACTGGCGGAAGGGCCGGAGTCCCTGACGGACAAGCCTCTAACCGAGTATCTCTCCCGCTTGGAGTCGCGGCCGGACGTCCGCGCGGCGGCTCGCCAGCGCGAGCTCGCCGAGGCGGACCGGGAGTCGGCGCGGGCGCTCCACTTTCCCCAGTTCTCGATGGCGGCCGACCACTACTTTGGGCGTTCGGTGCCCAACGTCGATCACAACCGCTGGGACGCGTCCTTCAACGTCGCCCTGCCCCTGTGGTCTTGGGGCGCGCGGAGCGCCGCGGTCAACTCGGCTTCGGCGGGGTACGCGGCGGCGGAACTGGCGCTTCAGGGAACGCGCCGCGCCGCCGAGCTCGAGGTCAAGAACGCCTGGCGCGACTATGCGTCGGCGAAGCGGCAGCTCGCCCTGCAGAGGCGGGCGGCGGATACCGCGCGCAAGGACTACGAGCTCAACGGCAAGGACGAGCGCCGGGGCTTGGTGACCGCTTTGGAAGCGCTGACGTCCTTGGATCGCCTGGCTTCGGCCGAGCTGAACTATACGAACGCCCGCCTGGCGACGCGCTTGGCCGCGATCGCCTTGGAGAACGCGAGCGGGACTCCGTTCGAGTCCATGGAGATGCTGAAGTGACCCTTTCCGACGTCGCGATCAAGAAGCCGGTCTTCGCCTGGATGCTGATGTTCGCGCTGCTCCTGTTCGGAGCGATCTCGTTCACTCGCCTGGGCGTCTCCCAGAACCCCGACGTCGACAGCCCGATCGCCAACATCTCGCTGACCTGGGAGGGCGCGGCGCCCGAGGTCATGGAGAACGAGGTCCTCGACCCCGTCGAGGAAGCCTTGATGACCGTCGAGGGCATCAAGCAGATCAAGTCGACCTGCCGCTTCGGGTCGGCGCAGCTCACGGCGGAGTTCGAGCTTTCCAAGGACATCGACGTCGCGATCCAGGAGATCCAGACGCGCCTGGCGCAGGCCCAGCGCAACCTCCCGAAGGACATGGACCCGCCGATCATCCGCAAGGTCAATCCGGAGGATCAGCCGGTCATTACCGTCGGCGTGTCCGGGGACCGGCCCTATCGCGACATGGCGCGCTACGTCCAGGATCACATGCTCGGGCGCTTCGAGACGCTTCCGGGGGTCGGCGAGGTGTCCTTGGGCGGCTTCGTCGAGCCCAACCTGCGCGTCTGGCTCAAGCGCGAGAAGATGCGCGATTTGCAGCTGACGGTCAACGACGTCGTGGCGGCGATCCAGAACCAGCACTCGGCGATGCCGGGCGGCGTGCTCCAGGGAAGCCGGCAGGAGCAGAACGTCCGCGTCATGGGCGAGGCGGAGTCGGTCGACGAGTTCGGCTCGATCGCGATCCCCCAGCGGCTCGGACAAGGCTTCTTGTGGCGGACGATCCGCATCCGCGACATCGCGGATATCGAGGAAGGGCTGGCGGACGTGCGGCGCGTCTCGCGCACCAACGGCGACACGTCGATCGCGATGCAGATCAAGAAGCAGCGCGGCGCGAACGCGGTGGCGGTGGCGCACGCGGTGCGCGAGCGGATCGCCCAAGAGCGCAAGATCCTGCCCGAAGGGATGCGAACCGGCGTGAACTTCGACACGACGAAGTTCATCGAGGACAATATTCACGAGCTGCTGCTGACGCTGGTCTTGGCGGTCATTTTGACCGCGCTCGTGTGCTGGCTCTTTCTCGGGTCTTGGAGCTCGACCTTGAACGTCATCCTGGCGATCCCGACGGCGCTGGGCGGAACGCTCGTGGTGATGCATGTCTTCGGGTTCACGCTGAACACGATCACGATGATGGCGATCTCGCTGGTGATCGGCATCGTGGTCGACGACGCGATCGTGGTGCTCGAGAACATCGCGCGCCATCGCGAGGAAGGGGCGGGCCTCATTGAGGCGGCGGTGCACGGGTCCCGGGAGATCCTGTTCTCGGTGATCGTGATCTCGTCGGCGGTGGCGGCGATCTTCCTTCCGGTGGCGTTCATGAAGGGCGTGATCGGCAAGTTCTTCTTCCAGTTCGGCGTGACGATCTCCGTGGCGGTCGGGTTCTCTTTGCTCGAAGCGGTGACCCTGGCGCCGATGCGCTGCTCGCAGTTCCTCCAGGTCGGGCATACGACCCGGCTCGGCAAGTGGGTGGACCGGAGGATGGAGGATCTCACCGCGTTCTACCGCCGGGTCCTGGCCTGGGCGCTCGAGCGGCGATGGACGGTCCTGCTCACCGCGTTCGTCTTGTTCGGAGCGTCTCTCCTCGTGGCGAAGATGCTCCGCTCGGAGATGATGCCGTCGCAGGACACCGGCTTCTTCGTGGTGCGCTACCAGACGCCGCCGGGCTCCTCTTTGGCCTTCACCGACGAGGTCTTCAGGAAGGTGGAGGAGTGGTTCAAGGACCGGAAAGAGGTGAAGCGCTACTTCGGCACGATCGGCGGCATGGACGGGGGCGTCGTGAACTCCGGCTTCATCTTCGTGACGATGAAGGACATGAAGGAGCGCCCGAACGCCGAGGGCAAGCGCCGGAAGATCCGCCAGCAGGAATTCATGCAGCTCGTGCGCAAGGCGCTGCAGAAGATCCCCGGCATGCACCGCGTGTCGCTGCAGGACCGCTCCCAGCAGATCGGCGCCGGCGGCGGCCGCGGCTACCCGATCGAGCTCTCCGTCCGGGGCCCCGATTGGGACAAGCTCGGCGGCTACGCGGAGAAAATCCGCACGAAGCTCACCGAGTCCGGGCTCGCCGTCGACATGGACTCGAGCTTCCAGGTCGGCGTGCCGGAGGTCCGGATCGTGCCGGATCGCGAGAAGGCGGCCGAGCGCGCCGTGACCGTGGCGGAGATCGCGCGCACCATCAACGCGACGGTGGGCGGCGTGAGAGTCGGCAAGTACACCAAGGACGGACGCCGCTACGACGTCCGGGTGTCCTTGGCAGACAAGAACCGGCGGGAGACGACGGACATTTCCCGGCTGTGGGTCCGAAACGTCCGGGGCGAGCTCATCCCCCTATCGGACGTGACCCGGATCACCTCCGAGCCGACTTTGCTCGCGATCACCCGCGAGGACCGGGAGCGATCGATCAACGTTTTCGGGAACGTCGCGCCGGGGAAGTCGCAGTCCGAGGCGATCGCCAAGGCGCACGAGCTCGCGAAAGAGATCCTGCCCGACGGCTACCGGCTCGCCACCACGGGCAACGCGTCGGAGTTCCAGTCCTCCATGCGCGAGCTGATGATGGCCCTCGTGCTCGGCATCGCCATCGCGTATATGATCCTCGGCGCCCAGTTCAACAGCTTCATCCACCCGATTACCATCCTTCTGGCGCTCCCGTTCAGCATCTCGGGCGCGCTGGCGGCGCTGTGGGCGACGAATCAATCGCTCAATATGATGAGCATGATCGGCATCCTGCTGCTCATGGGCATCGTGAAGAAGAACTCCATCCTGCTCGTGGAATTCGCCAACGCGAAGCGGCACGAGGGGCTCGCGCCGAAGGAGGCGCTGCTCGAGGCGTGTCCGCTGCGGCTGCGGCCGATCCTCATGACGTCGCTCGCGATCGTGGCGGGCGCGGTGCCGGCGGCGATGACGATCGGGCCCGGCGCCGAGCTGCGCACGCCGATGGGAGTCGTCGTGATCGGCGGGACGGTGCTCTCGACGCTGCTGACGCTGATCGTGGTCCCGTGCGCCTACAGCCTATTCACGGCGCTCGAGGGGAAGGATCAGGCGGAGCGCCTCGCGCGGGTGGAAGCGGCCCTTCCATCCGGCCGTGCCGGATGATCGCGATCAGCAGCCAGAACCCCATCATCATCGCCATCAGGAAGCCCGCCAGGCCGATCACCGGGATGCCCGCGAGACGGGGCGGGATGTCGGCGTGCACCATCAAGGACGAGCCGATGATGAGCGCCGCCAGCACGATCGCGTAGGCCAGCCGGTTCGACGTCTGGTCGAGCGAGTGCATCAGCGGGTCCAGGTTGTCGTGCCGGAACACGATCCGGATCTCGCCAGAGCGGACCTGCGCCAGGAGCCGGCGGATCTCGGCGGGCAGGTCCCGGGCGAGCGCCCCGAACTGCGAGCCCGCGTCGACGAAATCCTCCACGAGCCGGCGAGGGCTCAGCCGGTCGGTCTTCACCCGCCGGACGACCGGCGCCGCCTGCGCGATCAGGTCGGCCTCCGGGTCGAGCGACCTCATCAGTCCCTCGGTGACGCTGAAGGCCTTGAGCATCGAGAAGAAATCCGGAGGCAGTCGCAGCTCGTGGCGGCTGGTAATGTCGAGCAGATGGTTCACCAGCCGGCCGAACTCGAGCTCCTTGATCGGCCGGTAGAAGTGCTGGTGCATGAACTCG
>JACRDR010000442.1 GCA_016212845.1 Elusimicrobiota bacterium | reverse complement strand
GGGCCACGTCCTCGATGAAGGCGCGACGGCCGGAGACGCCGGTCATCGATTTGCCGAATGCGAGGTGGGCGGGGGAGACGGCCGTCCTGTTCGGACCGGAAAAGACCGGACTGACGGCGGGGGATCTGGCCTACGCTTCCGAAGTTCTTCGAATTCCGACCTCCAGCGTCCAGCCGTCGATGAATTTGGCCGCTTCGGTCGCCGTGGTTTGCTACCAGTTCGGACTGAAAGCCCTCACCCCAGCCCTCTCCCGCAAGCGGGAGAGGGGGAACGGAAAGCGGGAGCTGATTGCTCGCGTTTGGACATCGATCGAGTCCCTCGCCGAAGGGGTGGGTTGGCCGAATGGCGAGCGCATGCGGCGGCTCAAGGCGGCGGTGTACCGCTCGAACCTGTCCGACGCGGACGCCGGGATGGCCTTGGAGCTTCTGCGGAGACTTACCGGTCGCGGATGAGCTTTTCGAGCTCGTAGGGGAGCGAGAACTTCACGTCCTCCTCCACGGTCTCGAACTCTTCCACGACCGTCACGCCGAAGTTCTTCTTGCAGAAGTCCACGACTTCCTGCACGAGCACCTCGGGGCAGGAGGCGCTGGCGGTCAGGCCCAGCGTCTTCACCCGGCCCTCGAGCCACTCGGGCTTGATGTCGGTCGCGCGCTCGATCAGGTAGGAGCTCGCGCCTTTGGCCTGCGCGACTTCCTTGAGGCGCACGGAGTTGGAGCTGTTCGGCGCGCCGAGCACGAGCAGGACGTCGACGTGCGGCACGATCGCCTTCACCGCGTTCTGGCGGTTCTGCGTCGCGTAGCAGATGTCGTCCTTCTTCGGCATCTCGAGCTTCGGAAAGCGTCTTTTCAGGACCTGCACGATCTCGGCGGTGTCGTCGAGGGAAAGCGTCGTCTGCGTGAGGTAGGCGACCTTGTTCGGGTCGGCCACCTGCACGGTCTCGGCTTCCTGGGGCGTCGCGACCACGCGGATGTGTTCCGGGGCCTCGCCCATCGTGCCGATCGTCTCGACGTGCTCCTCGTGTCCGATGAGGATGATCGTAAATCCTTCCTTCGCGAGCTGGATCGCCTCGAGGTGGACCTTCGTCACCAGCGGGCAGGTCGCGTCGATGACCTTGAACTTCTTGGCCTTCGCCTCGTCGCGGACCTGCGGGGAGACGCCGTGGGCCGAGTAGATCATCCAGACGCCCTCGGGGACGTCCTTGAACTCCTCGACGAAGACCGCGCCCTTGGCGCGCAGGTCGTCGACGACGTAGCGGTTGTGGATGATCTCGTGGCGCACGTACACCGGGCGGCCGCAGACCTCGAGCGCCTTCTCGACGATGTCGATGGCGCGGACCACGCCCGCGCAGAAGCCGCGGAGCTTGGTGAGGACCAGCTTTTCGATCTTGACGTTGGAGGCGGTGGCGGAAGTCATGTGTTCCCTCAGGCGGCCACGGGGGCCGCGTTCTTGCGGAGGCTCATCCAGTCGGCGACGCGCTCGACGATCTTGTCGGTCGAGATGCCGGCGGCGTCGTAGAGTTTAGCCGGCGCGCCGTGCTCGATGAAGCCTTCGTGGCCGAGGCGCAGGACCTGGTAGCGGCCGTAGCCGGAGCCGTTGGAGGCCGCGCCGGTGACGGCGCCGGGCGAGGCGAGCGCCTCGAGCACCGCGGAGCCGAAGCCGCCCTCGAGGACGTGGTCCTCGACGGTGACGAGCTTCGGGGTCTGGGCGGCGGCCGCGCGCAGCAGCTCGACGTCCAGCGGCTTCACGAAGCGCATGTTGATCACGCCGACGGAGACGCCGTAGTCCCGCTCGAGCCGCGCCGCGGCCTCCAGCGACGGGTGCACGCGGTTGCCGATAGCCAAGATCGTCGCGTCCTTGCCCTCGCGCAGCCGGACGCCCTTGCCGATCGGCAGGGCCTGGGCTTCGGGGTCCATCGGGACGCCGACGCCGGCGCCCCGCGGATAGCGGATCGAGGACGGGCCGTCGAACGAGAGCGCCGTCTTCATCATGTGCTGGAGCTCGTTCTCGTCGGCGGGCGCCATGATCGTCATGTTCGGGATCATGCGCAGATAAGCGTAGTCGAAGACGCCGTGATGCGTCGGGCCGTCCTCGCCGACCAGGCCGCCGCGGTCGAGCGCGAAGACCACCGGCAGCTTCTGCAGGCAGATGTCGTGCTCGATCTGGTCGTAGCCGCGCTGGAGGAAGGTCGAGTAGATCGCGACCACGGGCTTGAGGCCCTCGCAGGCGAGGCCGCCGGCGAACGTGACCGCGTGCTGCTCGGCCAGGCCGACGTCGTAGTAGCGCTTCGGGAAGCGGTCGCGGAACATGTCCGTCCCGGTGCCCTCGGGCATCGCGGCGGTGACCGCCACGACCCGCGGGTCCTTCTCGGCGAGCTTGACCAGCGTCTGGCCGAACACCTTCGTGTAGGCGGGCGGCGCCGGGGTCGCCGGAGCGAGCTTGCCCGTCTCGAGGTCGAACTTGCCGAGGCCGTGGTAGGTGATCGGGAACTGCTCGGCCAGGGGGTACCCTTTGCCTTTCTTCGTGACGCAGTGGATCAGGATCGGGCCCTTGAGCTTTTTTACGTGTTTGAACACGTCGACGAGCTGGAGCACGTCGTGCCCGTCGATGGGGCCGAAGTACGCGAAGCCCATCTCCTCGAACAGCATGCCGGGGAAGAGCATGACCTTCGCGCGCTTGGCCACGCGGAGGATGCCGGCGCCCCAGAACTTGAAGCGCTCGAGGAACTTCTTGATTTCGACTTCGGCCTGCTTCACCGCGCCGAGCGTGAGCAGGCGGGTGAGGTAGGTGCCGAGGGCGCCGACCCGGTGCGAGATGAACATCTGGTTGTCGTTGAGGACGACGATCATGTCGGTGCCGAGCATGCCCGCGTTCTGCAGGCCCTCGTACGACTCGCCGCCCGTCATGCAGCCGTCGGAGACGATCGCGACGACCTTGTTCGTCTCGCCCTTCACGTCGCGGCCCGCGGCCATGCCGACGGCGGCCGAGACCGCGGTGGAGGCGTGGCCCGCGCCGAACGTGTCGTACTCCGACTCGTCGCGCTTGAGGAAGCCGGAGAGGCCCTTGAACTGGCGGATCGTGCCGAACTTGGCCTGGCGTCCCGTGAGGAGCTTGTGGCAATACGTCTGGTGGCCGGTGTCCCACACGAGGCGGTCCTTCGGCGTTTCGAAGACGTAGTGCAGCGCGACGCTGAGCTCGGCGGCGCCGAGGGAGGAGCCGAGGTGCCCGCCGATCTTGGAGACGGTCTCCAGGATCATCTGGCGCAGCTCATCGGCGACTTGGGGCAGCTTTTCCTGCGGCAGGGCCCTCAAGTCTTTCGGCGACTGGATCTTCGGCAGTAATTCCATGGACGACTCCCGGATCAGTGATCCCGACTTACGACGTACTCGGCTAGATCGTGAAGAACCTCGGCCTTGGTCCCGAACGGCCGGAGGGCGGCGTGGGCGCGCGCGAGCCAGGCCTGAGCCTGCTTCCTCGCGCCGTCGAGCCCATAGAGGCGGGCGTACGTCAGCTTGCCGTTCGCCTCGTCGGACCCGCTCTTGCCCAGCTTCTTCTTGTCGCCCACGACGTCCAAGACGTCGTCGGCGATCTGGAACGCCAGGCCCATGGCCCGGCCGTATTCCCGCAGGCCGGCGCGCTGGGAGGGGGACGCCCCTCCCACGATGCCTCCCGCTTCCAAGCTCGCCGTGATGAGCGCGGCGGTCTTGTGCGTGTGGATGTACGTCAAAAGCTTGCCCGCCTTCACTCGCGCGCCGTTTCGCAGCTTGCGCATGTCGAAGCCCTCGGCCTCGAGATCGGCGACCTGGCCTCCCACCATGCCGCGCGCGCCCGCGCCGGCCGCGATGACGCGGATGAGCTCGGAAGACCGCGCCGCGGAAAGGCCCGCCTTCGCGGCGTTCTCGGCCGCCAGCTCGAAGGCGTAGGTCAGCAGTCCGTCGCCCGCCAGGATCGCGATCGCCTCGCCGTAGACCTTGTGGTTCGTCGGCTTGCCGCGGCGCAGATCGTCGTCGTCCATCGCCGGCAGGTCGTCGTGAATGAGGGAGTAGGTGTGGATCATCTCCATCG
>JACRDR010000441.1 GCA_016212845.1 Elusimicrobiota bacterium | reverse complement strand
GCCTCGGCCTTCAGCGCGACGCCGGGGCCGCTGGTCCCGGTCACGCCCAGGTAGCCCCCGAAGGAGGCGCCGATCGCCGCGCCGACGGCGGCGATCTCATCCTCGGCCTGGAAGGTCTTGACCCGGTAAGACTTGAGCTTGGACAACGCGTGCAGGATGTCCGAGGCCGGCGTGATCGGGTAGGAGCCGTAGAAGAGCGGCTTGTCCGCGAGCTTCGCCGCCGCGATGAGGCCGAGCGCGGTGGCGGAGTTGCCGGTGATGTTGCGGTAGCGGCCCGGGGTGATCGGGGCCTTCTTCACGCGGTAGTGGTGCTCGAAGACCTCGACGGTCTCGGCGTAGGCGTTTCCGGCGAGGAGCGCCTTGCGGTTGGCCTCCATGATGTCGGGGACCTTCTTGAACTTCTTTTCGATCCAGGCCATCGTGTTCTCGATCGGCCGCTCGTAGAGCCAGTACATCAGGCCCAGCGCGAAGAAGTTCTTGCAGCGGTCGACCTGCGTGCGCGACATGTTCATGCCCTTGAGGGCGTTGTCGGTCAGCGAGGTCAGCGGGATCGGGATGACGCGGTAGGCGGAGAGCGAGCCGTCCTCGAGCGGGTTGGTGGCCGCGCCCGCCTTCTGGAGATTGTTCGCCGTGAACGCGTCGGTGTTCACGATGAGGGTGCCGCCGGGCTCGAGGTCCTTGATGTTGGCCTTGAGCGCCGCGGGGTTCATCGCGACGAGGACGTTCGGCGCGTCGCCCGGCGTCAGGACGTCGCGCGAGGAGAAGTGGATCTGGAAGCCCGAGACGCCCGGGAGCGTGCCCGCGGGGGCGCGGATCTCGGCGGGGAAGTCGGGAAGCGTGCTCAGGTCGTTTCCGGCCAGGGCGGTGGAGGTCGTGAACTGTCCGCCGGTCAGCTGGATGCCGTCGCCGGAGTCTCCGGCGAAGCGGATCGTGACCGCGTCGATCTCTTTGATCTCTTTCTTGGACTTCGTGGCGGTGTTTTCCATGGTGTGAGTGGGTTAGGCTCCGTCGGTCTCATCCGACACCTGCATCGTCGGGGGGAGGTTGACCACCTCCCGGGGGAAGTTCTCGGCCAAGTAGCGGATGATGCGGCCCACCGTTAACAGGCCCACGGGACGTCCGCGGTCGTCGACGATCGGCAGGTTTCGAAATTTCTTGTCATGCATCAATTCGACCGCCTCGCCCAAAGTGGTTTTGGACGTGACGGTCACGGGGTGAGACGACATAATCTCGCCGATCGGCGTCTTCGGATCGACGCGTTCGAGGCAGTGCTTATAAAGATAGTCGCGCTCGGTGAAAACGCCGGTCACGTTCTGGCCTTTGCAGATCACCACCGAGCCGCGCGCCTGGCGGCGCATCTGGGCGAGCACCTCGGAATAAGGGGTTTGCTCGTCGACGACCACGGGGGCCAGGAGGTCGATGTGCTTGATCGGCTCGCGAAGGGCTTGCGTCTTTGCGGACATCTAAGCGGAGTATACCAAATACCCCGCGGCTCGATTAAGAAAGGTGCTCCGCGCCTTTCTCGATCACTTGGAGTCGAGCGTCCCATACGCTCAAGCCTTTCCTGGGAGCGAGCCGATAAACTAGAATCGGGATGCATGGCCGACACCAAGTTCGTCGCGGGGCTGGATGGCGTGGTCGCGTGTCAGACCAAGCTGTCGATGGTCGACGGCGAAAAGGGCCGACTCGTCATCGGCGGCTTCGACGTGGACCAGCTCGCCGGGAAGCACTCCTTCGAGGAGGCGTGCACGCTCTTGTGGCGCGGCTCGCTTCCGTCGAAGGAAGAGGTCCCGGGCGTCCAAAAAGAGCTCGCCTCCTTGCGCGCCCTCCGGCCCGAGACGCTCGAGATCATCAAGACCGCTCGCAACGCTCCGCCGATCGACGCGCTCCGGATGGCCTGCTCCACGCTTTCGCTCGACGTCTCCAACCCGAACGACATCTCGCCCGCCGGCGACCTCGCCATGGCCAAGCGTCTCGCGGCTCGCTTCCCGACGGTGGTCGCCGCTCACGCCCGGCTGCGCCAGGGCCACGAGCCGATCCCGCCTAAGCCCGAGCTGACGATGGCCGAGAACTTCCTCTATATGGTGTTCGGCGAGAAGCCGCACCCCGCCGTCGCCAAGGCGCTCGACACCTATTGGGTGACCGTCATCGACCACGGCATGAACGCGTCGACCTTCACCTCGCGCGTCATCGCTTCGACCCGCTCCGACATGGTCAGCGCGGTCACCGGCGGCGTCGGCGCGCTGAAGGGGCCGCTCCACGGCGGCGCCCCCGGCCCGGTGCTCGACATGCTCGTCGACATCAAGACCGCCGATCGGGCCGAGGAGTGGCTCAAGAAGGAGCTCTCTTCCGGCCGCCGCATCATGGGCTTCGGCCACCGCGTCTACAAGGTGCGCGACCCGCGCGCCGAGGTGCTCGCCCGCGCCGCCGCCGACATGGCGGGCGCCGACCTGCACAACAAGAAGCTCTACGATCTGGCCTGCTCCGTGGAGAAGACCGCGCTCCGCGTGCTCGAGGAGCACAAGCCGGGCCGCAATCTCAAGACCAACGTCGAGTTCTACACGGCCTTGGTGTTGCAATCCGTCGGCCTGTCTCCCGACCAGTTCGTCTCCATGTTCGCCTGCGGCCGCGTCGGCGGCTGGTGCGCCCACGTCATGGAGCAGCACGCGCAGGACCGCTTGATCCGTCCCCAATCGCAGTACGTCGGCCCGATGCCCAAATAAAACCACCATGAAACTACTCGAATACGAAGCGAAAGACCTCTTCCGCGCCAAGGGCATCGCCGTACCGCCCACCGGCGGCACCATCCGCGACTTAAAGCAGCTCGCGGGAGCGCTCAAGCGCGCCGGTAAGGCGCCCTGGGTGATCAAGGCGCAGGTGCTCGCCGGCGGCCGCGGCAAGGCGGGCGGCGTGAAGCTCGCCAAGACCCCGGCCGAGGCCAAGGCGGTCGCCAAAATGATCCTCGGCATGACGCTGATCAGCCCCCAGACGGGCCCCAAGGGCGTGCTCGTGCGCGAGGTCCTCGTCGACCGCGCGACCGACATCGACCGGGAGCTCTATCTGTCCATAGTGCTCGACCGCAGGGAAGGCCGGCCCGCGATCATCGCCTCCGCCGAAGGCGGCGTCGAGATCGAGAAGCTCGCCCACGAGCGCCCTGAGGCGATCCTCCGCGAGCCCATTGATCCGATCCGCGGCGTCGAGGACTGGCAGGCGCGCCGCGTCGGCTTCGCGCTGGGTCTCAAGCCCGAGCAGATCGGCCCGTTCGTGAAGATGCTCAAGCAGCTCTCGCGCGTCTTCATCGACCAGGATGCCAACATGGTCGAGGTGAACCCGCTCGTCGTCACGAAGAAGGGCGACCTCATCGCGCTCGACGCGAAGATGGCGACCGACGACAACGCCTACTACCGCCACCCGGAATTCGCCAAGCGCGAGGACCTCGAGGCGACCGCGCTCGACAAGGAAGCCAAGAAGGTCGGCATCAATTACATCGAGCTCGACGGCAACATCGGCTGCCTCGTCAACGGCGCCGGCCTCGCGATGGCGACGATGGACACCGTCTCGCTCGCGGGCGGCAGCCCGGCGAACTTCCTGGACGTGGGCGGCGGCGCGAACGCCGACCAGGTCACGCGCGCCTTCCAGATCATCCTCAAGGACAAGCGCGTCAAAGCCGTCCTCGTGAACATCTTCGGCGGCATCATGAAGTGCACCACGATCGCCGAGGGCGTGATCACCGCGACGAAGCGCGTGGGCCTCAAGCTCCCGCTCGTCGTGCGGCTCGAGGGCACGCAGGTCGAGGAGGGCAAGGCCCTGCTCACGAAGAGCGGCATCAAGCTGATCCAGGCCGACAGCCTGTGGGACGCGGCGCAGAAGGCGGTCGCCGCGGTGAAGAATCTGCCGGAAGAGCCCGCGAAGAACGGCGCGGCGAAGAAGGGGAAGGCCGCGGGCAATTTAGTGCCCGCGGCACGGCCTCAGCGGAAAACGTCTGGAGGCCAGAAATAATGAGCATCCTACTCGACAACGACTCTCGGATCGTGGTGCAGGGCCTCACGGGCTCGGCGGGCTCGTTCCACGCGCAGCAGTGCATCGCGTACGGCTCGAAGATCGTCGCGGGCGTGACTCCCGGCAAGGGCGGCACGACGCATCTCGACGTGCCGGTCCGCGACACCGTCACCGACGCGGTCTCGAAGGACGGCGCGAACGTCTCCCTGATCTTCGTCCCGCCGCCGTTCGCGGCCGACGCGATCCTCGAGGCGGCCGGCTCGGGCATCGGCCTCATCATCTGCATCACCGAGGGCATCCCGGTCCTCGACATGGCGCGGGTGAAGAAAGTCCTGGGCGAGATGGCGGCGGCCGGCAACCCGGTGCGCTTGGTCGGTCCCAACTGCCCCGGCGTCATCACGCCCGGCCAGTGCAAGGCGGGCATCATGCCCGGCTACATCCACAAGCCCGGTCCGATCGGCGTCGTTTCCCGGTCCGGCACGCTCACCTACGAGGCGGTCTGGCAGCTCACCAGCCAGGGCCTCGGACAAAGCACCGTCGTCGGCATCGGCGGCGACCCGATCGCGGGCTCGAACCACACCGACATCCTGCGGCTCTTCGAGGACGACCCGGAGACCAGCGGCGTCGTGATGATCGGCGAGATCGGCGGCACGGCGGAAGAGGAGGCGGCGCGGTTCTTCAAGGAGAACATGTCCAAGCCGGTCTTCTCGTTCATCGCGGGCAAGACCGCTCCGCCGGGGCGCCGCATGGGCCACGCGGGCGCGATCGTCGAGGGCGGCTCGGGCACGCACGAAGGCAAGACGAAGGCGCTGTCCGCGGCCGGCATCCACATGATCGAGAACCTCTCGATGATCGGCGTGACCGTCGCGAAGCACGCGAAAGAGCTGGTCGCCTAGCTCGAATCCGAACGCTGGTGCCAGGCACCAGCGTTCGGATTCAGCGTCTTTTGCCTTCCCAGGAGAAGATCAAGTCTTTGGCGGCTCGCGACGCGCTCGCGTCGGGCTGCAGCGCCAGGAAGCGCTCCATCGACGCGATCGCTTCCTCCCAGCGCTCGAGCTCGCCCAGCGCCCGAGCGCGGCGGTCGTAGGGCTCAGGGCGCCAAGGCGCCAGGTCGGAGACCTTGCCGTAAAACGCGACCGCGTCGGCCCACTTCTTGGCCTCGTACGCTTCGTCGGCCTGGGCGAACGCTTTTTTCGCGTCGTCGGAAAGCTCCGCGTTCTTTTGGGCTAGGTACTTCTCGAGGTTCTTGTCGAATTCCGCCGACTGGCTCGAGCGCGCCGACGGCAGCGCGCGGAGATCGGCGACCGTGTCGATGACCCGCCGCGCCGCCTCCGGGCTGTTGCACTCGACCTCGAGCTCCGCGCTGTAGCGCGTCTTCACGTCCCAGACGGAATAGAAAGGGGGGAAGAGCACGCGTTTCTTGTCGAGGCGCGGCAGGGGCGCGGCGGTCGTCCACATGCCGGCATGCGATTCGCCTCGCGCGTCCTCGCCTTCGAGCCGGATCGAGTCGTCGAAGACCTCCGCGCTTTTGAGCCGGACCTCGTAGGCGGCCAGGACGGACTCGCGGCAGTGCGTGAACGCCTCTTCCACCGCGGCGCGGACCGCGGCGGAGTCCGCTTGCGGCGCGCGCGGCGCGGGCGCGTAGTCGCCGACGGGGAATTTCTCCGGGGAGATCTCGTGCAGGCGGTGGCCGCCGCAGCCGGAAAGCAGCGCCGCGGCGAGCAGGGCCTGCTTCAACGCCCTTTCTCCCACTGGGCGATCTTCTCGCGGGCCTGCTTCGCGTCGCGCCCCCGCGGCTCGAGCCGGAGGTAGCGCTTCATGGCGTTCGCGGCGGCGTCGAAGCGTCCGAGCTCGGCCAGGATGTCCGCCAGCTCGCGCCACCCGTCCGGCCACCACGGCGAGTCCTCGAGGATGCGGGAGTAGGCGCGGATCGCCTTCTCGGTATCGCCCGTCTGACGCGCCTTCCTAGCGGCCAGCTCGATGCGGCGGAGGCGGTCGGTCAGCTCGCGGCGGGGGTCCTTCTCGTGCTCGCGCACCGCCTCCTCGAACGCCTCGTCCTCTTTTTTGCGGTCGGCGTCGATCTCCTCCTTGGTGGAGGTCGCGAGCCGGCTCACGGCCGCCGCGAACTTGCGGGCCTTCGGGAGGTCGTTTTGGTCGAAAAACCACATGAGGTCGCAGGGCTGAGGATCCATGCGGACCCAGCGCCGCGGCTTGCCGGCGCCCACGACGCCGCCGACGCTGTCGATGCGGATGGAGGTCAACCCGCGGAACTCCACGCGGCAGCCCTCGGGCCGGTAGCCCTTTTCCTTGTCGTCGACGTAGGCGAGCTTGAAGGCGACGGAGCCGCCGTCGCGGGAGAGATTGACGCCCTGGACCTTGGCGAAGGCGTACTGCCAGTGCACGTCCGCGGCCTGCGAGAGCTCGACGAACGCCGCGCGCGCGTCCTGCAGCGAGAGTTCCGGAAGGGGCTCCCCGGGGCTCTCCGGCTCCCCGCCGCCGCCCCGCGAGGCGCAGCCGGCGAGCGCCGCCAGGACGGCGAGGATCAGGACGCGCACTTAGCGATAGTAGCCGTCTCGGT
>JACRDR010000450.1 GCA_016212845.1 Elusimicrobiota bacterium | reverse complement strand
GATAGCAGTCGAAGCCCTCCAGCGCCCCGGTGAGATCCTCGAGCCGGGGCTCGACGCCGAAACCCTTCGCGAGCTCTCGGGCGAGACGCTCGCTGAGAGAGTCGGAGTCCTTATCGGGCATCATGAGCGCCGTGACGTTGTCGGCGCCGAACGCGCGCACCGACAGCGCGAGCACCACGGCGGAGTCGATCCCTCCGCTGATGCCGACGACGGCGCCCGCCCGCCGCATCCGCCTGCGAACCTTGTCGCGCAGGAACGTCACGATGCGCTCGGTCTCCGCCTCGGGGTCCAGCTCCAGCACGCTCCGGCTGAATGCGGCCATGGTCACGCCTCCTGGATGCGGCAAACGCGTACGCGATCCTTCGATGAAAGAGGCTCGGAGGCTCGAAAGGCCTCGACGAACAATCGATGGAGCAGCTGCGACGATAGGATCCCGGCCAAGGCCATGTCGTCGGTCTCGCCTATCCCGTCGCCCTCGCGGACTTTCCGAAGCAGGCGATCCACCGCGCCCGGCTCGAACAGGCCCGCGCGCGCGAGGGCGCGCTCAGACAGCACCTCGTCGACGAAGTCGGGGGCGTGCGGGCCGAAAAAGCTCCGGTGGATCGGCGCGCGGTACGGCCGCTTCACGCGGCGCAGAATCGCCTCGGGCAGCCACGGCCGCGCGGCGGCCTTGAGCAGGTGCTTTTCCCGCAGACCCCGGAGCTTGAGCCGCGGGTCGAGCGAATTGCAGAACTCGACGAGCCGGGTGTCCAGGAACGGAAAGCGGCCCTCGATCGAATGCGCCATCCCCATGCGGTCTCCCTGCGACGAGAGCAGGTATTGGGAGAGGAATATCGTCGCCTCGAGATACTGAGCGCGGCCGAGAGGCTCCCAACTGTGGAAATCGGCGGGGAGCGAGGCGGCGAGCTCCTGCAAATGGCGGTCCGCCGCTCCCGCGCGTCCGGACGGCAGCAGGAACCGCCGGGCCCGGGCGCTGTTGCGCCAGCGGATCGCGTGGGAGTAGAAAGGGGAATCGACCTCGCCGAGCGCGTCCTTGAAGAAGGCCGCGAGAAGTTCGGGCTGGAGGTTCGCGAGTCCGGGGATGTCCCCGTAGAGCCGCTTGAGGAGGAGCGGGCGGAGCTTCGAGTCGGGACGGCGGGCCCAAAAGCCCCGAACCTTGGCTTCCTTGAAGATGTCGTAGCCCGCCAGGAACTCGTCGGCCCCCTCCCCCGTGAGCACCACCTTAAACCCTTGATCGCGCACGAGCTTCGACAAGAGGAACATCGGCACCGGCGCCGTCCGCATGACCGGCACCTCGGCGTGCCACACCACCTCGGGGAAGGCCCGGCCGATGTCGGCGTGCGTCGCGTGCACCACGTGATGCTCGGTGCCCAGCGCTTGCGCCATCGACCGCTGGTAGGCGCTCTCGTCGAATCGCGGGTCCTCGAAGGCGATCGAGAAAGTCGAAAGCTTCGTCCCGCCGTGGCGCTCGACGATCGAGGCGATGGTCGAGGAATCGAGCCCCCCGCTCAAGTACGCGCCCACGGGGACGTCGGCGCGAAGCCGGATTCGGCAGGCGTCGATGAGGAGCGCGCGAAACTCCTCCACGACCTCCTCGAAGCGCCGGGGCCGGGCTCCCGCGGGGACAGCGGCGGTCTTGAAGCTCGGGCTCCACCAGCGCTTCACTTCGAGCGATCTCGCGTCGACGACGAGGAAATGTCCCGGCGGGACCTCGCGGATGCCGCGGAAGACGGTATGGGACGCCAGCGGCGCCCAGAAGGTGAAGACCTGCTCGATCACGGAAGGGTCGAGCTCCGCGCGGACTCTCCCGTCGCTCAACAGCGATTTGATCTCGGAGGCGAACAACAGGGCGCCCTCCGCCTCCGTGTAGAAGAGCGGCCGGACCCCCAGGCGGTCGCGCCCCAGAAAAAGCCGGCGCGCTTTCGTGTCCCAGATCGCGATCGCGAACTGTCCGTTCAGATGCGAGAGGCAGCCCGGCCCGCGCTCCTCGAAGAGATGGACGATCACCTCGGTGTCGGAGGAAGTCCGGAAGCGGTGGCCTTTCGCCTCGAGACCCGCGCGGAGCTCCACGTAATTGAAGATCTCGCCGTTGAAGACGACCCACAGCGTCTCGTCCTCATTGGAGATCGGCTGGCTTCCTCCGCTCAGGTCGATGATGCTGAGGCGGGCGTTGGCGATCCCGGCCTCGCGATCGAGCAGCATCCCGAACTCGTCGGGGCCGCGGTGGCGGAGCATCGCCAGCATGCGGCGCAGCCCGCCTTCCTCCACTCGGCGCGCGCCGGAGCGCTCGAAAACACCCGCGACGCCGCACATCAGCGCAAATCCAGCCGTCGCACCTTTCCGGAGCCGGTCTTCGGCAGCTCCGCACGGAACTCCACCTCTCGAGGGACTTTGAACTCTTCGAGGTACCGTTTGCAGTGAGCGATGACCTCCGCGGCCGTCAGCCCGCCGGCGGGAGCGACGATGACGGCTTTCACGGCCTCGCCGAGGACAGCGTCGGGGACGCCCACCGCCGCCGCGTCCTGCACGCCGTGCAAGGCGTACAGCACGTCCTCCACCTCTCGAGGCGCGACTTTTTGGCCGCGGCACTTGATGATATCGTCCTTGCGGCTGACGAAGTAGAAGTAGCCGTCGGCGTCGGCGCGGAAGAGGTCGCCGCTGCGGCAGACGCGCTCTCCGGCCAGGGGACCCGGCACGAAGCGCCGGCCGGTCGCCTCCGGCGACATCCAATAGCCTCGCATCACGTTGCGCCCGCGCACCACGAGCTCGCCGACCTCCCCGGGCCCGAGCCTTCGCCCGGATTCGTCCTCGAGCCAGAGTTCGGTGCCGGGAATGGCGACGCCGCAGGAGTCGGGGCGCCGTTCGACTTGCTCCGGAGGCAGGTACATCGTGCGCGCCACCTCGGTAAGCCCGTGCATGAGGAAGAGCTCCGCCCCGGGAAGCGCGGTTCGGAGACGGCGCACGTGCTCGACCGGGAGTCCGGCCGCGGCGTTGGTGAGGTAGCGCAGGGACGAAAGATCGAAACGCGAGAGATCCATGTCGAGCAGCATCGAAAAAATAGTGGGCACGCCGGCGAACCCCGTCACCCGCTCGGCCGCCATCTTTTCCAGCACCGCCTCCGGGAAGGCGAACGAGTCCTCGAGGACGAGCGTCGCGCCGGCGCAGACGGCCGGAAGCAGCTGGTAGAACCCGTAGCTGTGCGCCAAAGGCAGCACGCTCAAGAGGATGTCTCGTTCGGAGAGCTTCAAATAGGCCGCGATCGAGCGGGTGACGAATTCGACCCCGCTGTGGTCGCACATCACGCCCTTCGGCTCGCCGTTCGTCCCGGAGGTATAGAGGATGCAGGCCAAGTCGACGTCGATGCCCTGCGTGGGAAGCTCGAGCCGGGGCCCGGAGGCGAGACGAGCCACGTCGGCCGCGACGAGCCGCAGGGCCGGAACCTCGGCCGCGAGACGCCCGCTCAGTCCGGCCGCCAGGGCGCGCGGGTCCGTGAGCAGCGCGACGGCCCCGGACTGATTGAGGACCGCGATCAGCGTGTCCGGTTTGGCCGCCCGGTTGACCGGCACGAACACGGCCGCCGCCTTGAGGATGCCGAACAGCGCGATCACCGCCTCCGGCGTGTTTCCCAGGTAGCAGGCCACGCGGTCGCCGCGGCGCACGCCCTGAATGCGAAGCGCGGCGGCGAGCCGCCCGGACGCCTCGTCGAGCTCGCCGTAAGAGACGCGCCGCTCGCCGCACACCAACGACGCCTTGTTCGGCCGACGCTCAGCCGAGTCCTTAAGCAGCTCGGGCAGAAGTTTCATCGCGGGGGCGATTATAGTCGCCCCCGCGAAGTCCGGCCAATAGCGGAGATGTAACGCCGTCTTGCATGTTGATTTTACAGAGACGCCATGGACCATCTCGGAGTCCGGAGCTACGATGTCGCCGATATGAACAGCGTCATGATCGCGGGATCGTTCGGTCCGCTCGCGCACCGCGTCCAGTCCGCGCTTCGCGCCCATGGGGCGCGCGTCGCTTTCCTCGATAACGGCCGGGGCGAGGGAGAGGCCGACGTGCTCCTCGTCTTGTGCGGCCCCGGCGAGGACCTCCGGCTCGGCTCCCTCGTCCCGGCGCTGGCGTCCTTCGCCTCGAAGGCCCGCCGCGTGTGGCTCGTGACGTCCGCCCCACCGACGCCCGACGCGCTGATCGTGGAGGACTCGCTGCGCTACCTCTCATCCTCGCTCGCGGTCCGCCGCGTGGCCGAACGGGACACGTCCGCGCCGAACGTCGCCGCCGCGCTCGCGGAGGCCGCGCTCGCCTCGCCGGCGGCCCGACCCTCGCCCGTCTTTCTCGTGACCGGCGCCGCGGGCCAGATCGGGCGCGCCATGACCGCGCTGCTCGACCGCGAAGGGATCGCGCACCTCGACGTGACTCGGCGTCCTTCGCCCGGCGCTTTCGCTTGCGACCTTTCCGATCCCTCCTGCATCGAGCGGCTCGCCGAGTTTTGCCGCTCCAGCACGCACGTCGTCCACCTGGCCGCCCGGATCAGCGCCGAAAAGGATCTCGCGAGGAGCTACTCCGAGCAGTTCGCGGTCAACGCCGGGGCCACGCTCAACCTGCTCAAGGCGCTGCCGGCGTCCGTGCGCCACATCAGCTTCGCCTCGTCGTTCACGGTCTACGGCGCGGCGAGAACGCCCGCGGTGGACGAACACCACCCTCTGCAGCCGACCTCGGGCTACGCCCTGGGCAAGCTGGCGGCCGAGCGCTACCTCGCCGATTACGCCGGCAGGTCGGGCACGGCTCTCGCCTGCCTGCGTTACACGAGCGTCTTCGGGCCCGGTCCCGCGCCCGGACGCGCGATCCCTTCGATGATCGAGCGGCTCCTCGACGGGCTCGCCCCGCAGGTCTATGGAGACGGACGGGCCCGGCGCGACTACCTCTACGTCGACGACGTCTGCCGCGCGACGCTCGCGGCCTCGCTGAAGGATGCGGAAGGCGTCTTCAACGTCGGCAGCGGCGTCGGCACCTCCACCGCCGAGCTCGCCCGCACCTTGGTGCGCCTGAGCGTCGCCGCGAGCGAGCCCGTTTTCCTTCCCCTCGCGCCGGGAACGCCGCCGCCGTGGAGCATCGTCTACGACATCGGCAAGACGAGCCGGGTGCTCGGCGTCGAACCCGCGGTCTCACTCGAGGAAGGCCTCCGCCGGACCATGGACTGGCTCAGGACCGCGCGGACCCGGGCCTGCCGCTCCTTATAAGGGAAAGGCTATACTCCGCCGGTGGCACCCGTATTGCGCGCCAAGCGCATCACCAAGCGCTTCCCGGGCGTCGTCGCGCTCAGCGACGTCAGCTTCGACCTGGAGCCCGGCGAGATCCACTCGATCTGCGGCGAGAACGGCGCGGGCAAGTCCACGCTCATCAAGCTCCTCTCCGGCATCCATCCTCACGGAGGCTATGAGGGCGCGCTCGAGGTGGACGGGCGAGAGGCCCGTTTCGCCTCTACCGCGGACGCGGAGGCCGCCGGCATCGCGGTGATCTACCAAGAGCTGGCGCTCGTGCCCGAGATGACGTCCGCCGAAAACATTTTCCTCGGCGCCGAGCCGGTCCGCGGCGGGCTCATCGATCACGACGCGATGCTCAAAGGCGCGCGCGAGCTGCTCGACCGCTTCGGCCTTAAGCTCGATCCGAATGTCCGCACCGGAGATCTCGGCGTCGGCCAGCAGCAGCTGCTCGAGATCCTGAAAGCGCTTCGCAAGGAGTCCCGCGTCCTCATCCTCGACGAGCCGACGGCGGCGCTCGCCGAGCACGAGGTCGGTCTCCTGCTCGACATTCTGCGCGACCTCAAACGCCGCGGGATCGCGTGCGTCTACATCTCCCACAAGCTCGACGAAGTGTTCGCGATCAGCGACCGGATCACGGTGCTGCGCGACGGCTCGACCGTCGGCACTTGGGACGCGAAAGCCGCGTCGAAGGCGGAGGTCATCCGGCACATGGTGGGGCGCGAGATCAAAGATTTCTTCCCCCGGCGTGCTAAGACTCCGGGCGAGCCGCGCCTGCGGACCGAGGGACTCACCGTCGCCGCCCCGGACGGACGCGTCCTGGTGCGCGACGTCGGCTTCGAGGTCCGCGCGGGCGAGGTGCTCGGAATCGGAGGCCTGCTCGGCGCCGGACGCAGCGAGCTGCTGCTTCATCTCGCGGGCGTCTGGGGCGAGCGGACGAAGGGCCGCGTGCTTCTCGACGGAAAGCCGCTGGAAGCCGGCCGGCCTTGGGAGACGATCGGCCGCGGCCTCGTGTTGGTGACCGAGGACCGCCGCCGCTGGGGGCTGTTCGCCGAGCAGGGCGTCGGCTTCAATCTCTCGCTCTCCTCGCTCAAGGGCCTGCTCATCGACGAGGACGCGGAATTGTCGGCCAACCGCGAAATGTCGGCCGCGCTCAAGGTCAAGGCGGCGAGCCTCGAGACGCCGGTCGGAGGACTCTCCGGCGGCAACCAGCAGAAGGTCGTCATCGGCCGCGCGCTCGGCACCGACCCGAAGGTCGTGCTCCTAGACGAACCCACGCGCGGCATCGACGTCGGCGCGAAGCTCGAGGTCTACGAGATCGTCAACCGGCTCACCGACGCGGGGAAGGCCGTAGTCCTCGTCTCGAGCGAGCTCCCGGAGCTTCTAGGCATGAGCGACCGCATCGTCATGCTGCACGAGGGCGCCGTCGGCGGGACTTTCGACCGAGGGGCCGCCCAGGAAGCGCTGCTGGCCGCCGCCATGGGGGCGGCGTGACGCGCGCCCTCGGCCGGGAGGCGGTCATCGGGCTCGCGCTGGCCGCCGTGGCGGGATTTTTCGCCTTCCAATCTCCGGAGTTCCTCGGCGCCCGCAACCTCTCCATGCTCGCCATCGAGCTCTCGGTCACCGCCGTGCTCGCGCTCGGCATGTTCCTCATTATCCTGACCGGGCAGATCGACCTCTCCGCCGGCTCGGGCGTGGGGCTCATCGGCGGCATCGCGAGCGTCCTCGTCTTTCATCAGCACTGGCCCGCGCCGGCCGCTTTGGCCGCGGCCTTCGCCGCCGCCGTGCTCATCTGGCTGGTGATGGGCGCTCTCGTCGTGCGCGAGCGCATGCCGTCCTTCATCGTGACGCTCGGCGGCCTGCTCATCTTCAAGGGCGTGTTTTGGCTCGTCATCCGCAGCGCGACGGTGCCCGTGGCGCCAGGCGGGACGCAGAACGTCTACTCGAGGCTCACGACGTACTACCTTCCGCCCTGGCTGGGCCTGGCCGCCGCGGCCGCCGGCGCGATCGCTTGGGCCTGGGCGCGATTCTCCGCGGAAAGCCGACGCCGCGAGCACGGCTTTGAAGCCGAAAGCCGCGAGCTCACGTTTCTCAAAGTATTCCTCGTCTCGCAAGCCGCGTTCCTGTTCGTGCTGATCATGAACCGCTTCCGCGGCGTGCCGCTGCCGGCGGTGACCCTCGCCGCCGTGACCTTCGGCGTGTCGATGCTGACGAAGCGAACGCCGTTCGGCCGCTACCTCTACGCGATCGGCGGCAACACCGAGGCCGCGGTCGTCAGCGGCATTCCCGTCGAGCGCGTGGTGATCGCCGCCTACGGCCTGATGGGCGCGATCGTGGCGATCACCGGCTTCATGCAGACCGCCTACGGCGGCGCCTCCACGACGACGGTCGGCGAGCTCATGGAGCTCGACGCGGTCGCGGCCTGCGTGATCGGCGGCACGAGCCTGCGAGGCGGCCGCGGCACAGCCGCGGGCGTCCTCATGGGCGCGCTCATCATGGCCGTCCTCCTCAACGGGATGACGCTGCTCGCCGTGAGCCCGGAATTCAAGCTGATCGCGCGCGGCGTCGTGCTCACCCTCTCCGTCTGGCTCGACTCCTCCCGCAGCGCCTGACGTCGTAGCGGCGTCGTGCCCGCGTCGCTCGAACATCGGGCCCGCGCGAGTACCATTCGCCGGTGCGGGCCTTGATGCTCCTTTGGCTGGCCGCCCCGGCGCGGGCGGAGTCGCTTTGTCCGGCGGTGGAGTTCACCGGCGACAAAGTCGAGCTCACCGAGGCCGAAAAGCGCCTGGTTTGCGGCGACCCCGAACGGGAGGGCTGGAAGACCGTGCCGGTGGAGCAGGCGAAGTACTTCCTGCGGGCGTTCCTCCAGCAGCGGGCGTACCTGCACCCGTCCTTCGACGCGTCGAGCGGGGTCCTGCGCGTCGACCCGGGACCGCGGACGAAGATCTCGGGCATACTCGCCGAGGGCCTGCCGGAGGACGTGCGTCTCAGCCGCCGGCGCGGCGTCGTCGGCCGGTGGCTGACGCCGTCGGCGCTCGACGGCCTTCAGAACTGGATCCGCGCCGAGCTCCACAACCGCGGCCGCGGCTGTCCGGCGGTGTCGTCGACGGCCGACGCGGACACGGGGCTCGTGCGAGTGGAAGTCGACGCCGGGCCGCTTCACGTCGTGGACCGGGTGCGGGACGCCGAGACCGGGAGCGTCGATCCCGGCGTCTTTCGGCGCTTCGAGGCCTTCCGCTACGGACGGCCGCTCGACCTGCGGCTGCTGAACCTGAGCGCCGACCGGGTCGTCGAGAGCGACCTCTTTCTCAGCGCCTACTACGATCTCTCGTGCTCGAGCCGCTCGCTGTCGATCTCGCAAAACGTCGTAACCGGTCCGCCGCGTCTCGTGACCGCGGGCGTCGGCTTCGACTCGGAGGACCTCGCGAAGGCGCAGGTGCGCTACCGCAACTCCCGAATCGGCTGGCGCGCGAGCCGGTTCGACGCCAAGCTCACCGCCTCCCGCCGAATCCAGGCCGCCGAATCGCAGCTGCGCTGGTACCCGCGTCCTGCCGCGCGCTGGTTCGTGCAGCCGCGGGCGACCGGGCGGCACGAGGACGAGCTGCGCTACGAGGCCGCTTTCGCGGAGGCGCTTCTCGAGCCCGGCGTCGAGCTAGACGACCAGACGCTGCGGCTGTCCGTTCAAGCCGGCCCCGGCTTCGAGTACGTGCGCACCCTGCGCGGCGCCGGTCCGCCCGACCAGGCGCTGCTCGCGCTGCACTCGAAGTTGACGCTGATGAGCCACCTCTACGAGTACTACGTCCGCGACCCGAGGACCGGCTGGTACGCGACCCTCGAGACCGCGTCGCGCCAGCAGGGCATCCAGTCGCCGTTTACCATGCACCGCTTCACGGTGAGCGCGCAGAGGCTTTGGAACGTCGGGCTTTACGACCCTCCGCTGTTCGTGCTCGGCTGGAGGACGACGACCGGCACCACCTTGGTCGACGCCGCCGCCGCCGACCCGGGAGTCATCTCCTCGCCGCTGCGCTTTTTCCTCGGAGGCGACTCGGACCTCCGCGGCTTCGCCCGCAAGGAGCTGCCCGTGAGCGGCGAGGGCTTTCTCACCTCGGTCTACCAGGGGCTGGAACTGAGGCTCGGCGGGCTCCTGCCGTACCGGCTGGAGCCGCTGGTTTTCGTGGACGCCGCCATGGGCGGACGCCGCAGCCTCGAGCTGGAACGAGAGATCTACTGGTCGCCCGGCGCGGGATTCCGGTGGGGCTCTCCCGTCGGAGCGGTCCGGCTGACCGGAGCCTACTCGCTGACCGCGCGGCGCGACCCGACGCTCATAGAGCACAAGGCGCACTGGCAAGTATTTTTCAGCTGGGGGCAGGAGTTCTGATGCGCCTGTTCGCGAAGCTCGCCGCCGCGGCGCTCCTCCCCCTCGTCGCGGCCGTCGTCGCGCTGCTCGCGCGTCCGGACCTCGTCGTGAACTCGCGCACCGCCGCGTGGGCGCTCCGCCGCTTCGGCGCGGCCTATTCTCCCGAGTGGCGCGCTTTAAACCTGAGCGTTTCATCCCGGAGCTTCCTGGATAAGACGGTCGCCCTCGACGCGGACGGCTTCTGCGTGCGGGGCTCGTCCCCTCCGTGGAGCGCGTGCTTCGAGCGGGTGCGCGCGCGCGTCGACGTGCTCTTTGGTCCCGGCGGGCTCGAGGAGGCGTACGTGCGGCTGCTCGACGTCGAAGGCGGGCCCGTCCGGGCCGACCTCTCGCGCAAGTACGCGAGCGTCCCCAAGAAGCCCCGCTCGTCCCCCCCCGAGTGGCCCGCGTGGCTCAAGCTCGGGCGGATCGAGATCGCCCTGCCCGACAATCGCGTGCGTCTC
>JACRDR010000445.1 GCA_016212845.1 Elusimicrobiota bacterium | reverse complement strand
GCTGCAGGAGTTCCTCACGGTGAAATCCGACGACGTCACCGGCCGCACGAAGATGTACGAGGCGATCATCAAAGGCGAACCGCCCGCGGCTCCCGGCGTGCCGGAGTCGTTCAAGGTTCTCGTGAAGGAGCTTCAGGCTCTCGGCCTCCGGGTCGAGCTCCTCAAGCTCAAGGACGTCAAGATCGTGCCCAACGAAGCTAAGGCCGAGACGACCAAGAAAGAGGCGATCCGATAATGGCCACCAACAACGCTGCCGCCACCACCGCTCTCGACCGCCGCCTCACCGGCGGAGGTTCCAAGAAGAAGAAGAAGACAGACTCCCTGAACTTCTTCGACTTCAACGCGATCCGCCTCTCCCTGGCGTCCCCGGAGCAGGTCCGCGCCTGGTCCTTCGGCGAAGTCAAGAAGCCGGAGACGATCAACTACCGCACGCTCAAGCCCGAGCGCGACGGCCTCTTCTGCGAGCGCATCTTCGGGCCCGCCCACGACTACGAGTGCGCGTGCGGCAAGTACCGCTGGATCAAGTTCAAGGGCATCGTCTGCGATCGCTGCGGCGTCGAGGTCACCGAGGCCAAGGTCCGCCGCGAGCGCATGGGCCACATCGAGCTCGCCGTGCCCGTCGCCCACATCTGGTTCCTCAAGAAGACCCCTTCCCGCATCGGCATCATCCTCAACATGCGCACGTCCGATCTCGAGCGCGTGGTCTACTACGCGTCCTACGTGATCTTGGACGATCTGCTCGACCAGGGCGGCCGCAAGGTCTTCGCGAAGGGCGACCTCCTCTCCGAAGAAGAAGTCCGCAAGGCGAAGCAGGAGTACGGCCATAAGCTGAAGGTCGGCATCGGCGCCGGCGCGGTCCAGCAGCTCCTCTCCGAGATCGACCCGAAGAAGGAAACCACGGAGATCAAGGAGAAGGTGCACGGCGCGCAGTCGGAAACCGAGCGCACGAAGCTCATCCGCCGGCTCCGCATTCTCGAGGGTCTCGTCGAGTCCGGCAACCGGCCCGAGTGGATGATCCTCACGGCTCTCCCGGTCATCCCGCCGGAGCTCCGCCCGCTCGTTCCCCTGGAAGGCGGCCGCTTCGCGACTTCCGACCTCAACGATCTGTATCGCCGCATCATCAACCGGAACAACCGCTTGAAGCACATCGAGGCGCTCCGCGCGCCCGAGGTGATGGTCTACAACGAGAAGCGTCTCCTCCAAGAGGCGTGCGACGCGCTCATCGAGAACGGCGCGCGCGGCAAGGTCGTGATCGGCGCGGGCAACCGGCCGCTCAAGTCCCTCTCCGACATCTTGAAGGGCAAGCAGGGCCGCTTCCGGCAGAACCTCCTCGGCAAGCGCGTGGACTACTCGGGCCGCTCCGTCATCGTCGTCGGCCCGAACTTGAAGCTCAACCAGTGCGGTCTCCCCAAGGAGATGGCGCTCGAGCTCTTCAAGCCGTTCATCATCCGCGAGCTGATGAAGCGCGAGTCCCTCACGCTCAAGGCCGCCAAGCGCATGTTCGAGCGCGTCCGCCCCGAGATCTGGGACATCCTCGAGCAGGTGACGAAGCGCCATCCCGTCATGCTGAACCGCGCGCCGACGCTGCACCGGCTCGGCATCCAGGCCTTCGAGCCCGTGCTCGTCGAGGGCAAGTCGATCAATCTTCACCCGCTGACCTGCGCGGCCTTCAACGCCGACTTCGACGGCGACCAGATGGCCGTCCACGTGCCGCTCTCCCAGGAAGCCCAGCTGGAAGCGCGCGTGCTCATGATGGCGTCCAACAACATTCTGTCGCCGGCGTCGGGCCGCCCGATCGCGACCCCGTCGCACGACATGGTGATCGGAATCCACTACCTCACGAAGCTCAAGCCGGGCGAGCGCGGTGAGGGCATGGTGTTCTCCGACTGCGACGAAGTCATCGTGGCCTTCCAGAACAAGAAGGTCGCGCTGCACGCGAAGGTCAAGGTCCGGGGCGTCAACCAGCTCATGGAAGAGGGTCTGGACGAGAAGGACGCGTCCAACCCGAACAAGTGGAAGGACTTCACGACCACCGGCCGCGTCATCTTCAACCAAGTCGTCCCTGCGGCGCTCCGCGGCGGTTCGTTCTCCCCGCGCGACGAGCAGGGCGGCCTTATTAAGGGAACGGTCGACACCAACACCGCGATGGGCAAGAAGGAGCTCCAGAAGCTCGTCGAGCTCTGCTACAAGCGGCTCGGTCACTTCCAGACCGTCGTTCTCCTCGACAATCTCAAGAAGCTCGGCTTCCAGCATGCCACGATGGCGGGCATCACCATCTCCATCTCCGACATGAAGGTTCCGCCGATCAAGCGCGAGCTCGTCACCAAGGCCCGCGTCGAGGTGAAGGAGATCGAGAAGCAGGCCAAGGCCGGCGTCATCACCGAGAGCGAGCGCTACAACAAGGTCATCGACATCTGGACGCACGTCACGGACCGCGTGTCCGACGTGATGTTCGACGAGATGAAGAAGGCCGAGTTCGAGCAGCACAAGACGGATCTCCCGCGCTTCAACGCGGTGTTCCTCATGGCCGATTCCGGCGCGCGCGGCAGCCGCCAGCAGGTCCGGCAGCTCGCCGGCATGCGCGGTCTGATGGCGAAGCCCCAGTCGAAGCTGACCGGCGGCGTGGGCGAGATCATCGAGTCGCCCATCGTCTCGAACTTCCGCGAAGGCCTCACGGTCCTCGAGTACTTCCTTTCCACGCACGGCGGCCGCAAAGGTCTGTCCGACACCGCGCTGAAAACCGCGGACGCCGGCTACCTCACGCGCCGTCTCGTCGACGTCGCTCACGACCTGGTCATCACCGAGCAGGACTGCGGCACGATCAACGGCATCCGCATCGGCGCGCTCTCTTCCGGCGACGAAGTCATCGAGTCGCTCGACGAGCGCCTCCTCGGCCGCGTCGTGCTCGAGGACGTCATCGGCACCTTCCCCGGCCCCAAGGGCAAGGAAGTCGAAGAGACGATCGTTAAGTCCAACGAGTACGTCAACGCCGAGATGGCCGAGAAGATCAAGAAGGCCGGCACGAAGATGGTCCGCGTCCGCTCCGTTCTCACCTGCGAGACCAAGCACGGCGTCTGCGCCCTCTGCTACGGCATGAACAACGCCACGGGCCGCATGGCCGAGATCGGCGAGGCGGTCGGCATCATCGCGGCCCAGTCGATCGGCGAGCCCGGCACCCAGCTGACCCTCCGGACGTTCCACATCGGCGGTACCGCGTCCCGCGTCGTGAAGCGGTCGCAGGCCGCCGCCTCCGAGGACGGCAAGGTCGAGTTCAAGAACATCCGCACGCTGAAGAACCGCGACGGCCAGACGATCTGTATCTCCCGCAACGGCTCCTTTATCCTGCACGGCGAAGGCGGCAAGGTCATCGAAGAGCACCGCATCGCGTTCGGCGGCCGCTTGAAGGTCACCGACGGCCAGAAGGTCTCCGAGGGCGAGCTGCTCGCCGAGTGGGACCCCTACGCCATGCCGGTCATCACCGAGCACGACGGCAAGATCAAGCTCGTCGACGTGAAGGAAGGCGTCACCCTCCACGAAGAGCGCAACAAGATCACGGGCATCATCGAGCGGCGCATCATCGAGCACCGCGCCGAGCGCCTGAACCCGCGCCTCATCGTCGAGAAGAAGGGCAAGGAAGTCGCGAACTACCCGCTGCCCATCGACACGATCGTCACGATCGAGAACGGCCAGGAAGTCGAGCCCGGCGACGTTCTCGCGAAGATCCCGCAGGAAGTCTCGAAGACGAAGGACATCACGGGCGGTCTCCCGCGCGTGTCCGAACTCTTCGAGGCGCGCCGGCCCAAGTCTTCCGCCATCATCTCGGAGATCGAGGGCGTCGTCTCCCTCGGCGTCAGCTCCAAGGGCCTCATCAACGTCTCCGTGAAGAACGAAGAGACGGATCTGGTCCACGAGTACATCATCCCGCAGGGCCGCCACTTGGTCGTTTACGAAGGCGACCGCGTGGGCGTGGGCGAGCCGCTCTCCGACGGCGCGATCAACCCGCACGACATCCTTCGCGTGAAGGGCGTCAAGGAAGTGCAGGAGTACCTCGTCAACGCGATCCAGGAAGTGTACCGCCTCCAGGGCGTGTCCATCTCCGACCGCCACATCGAGTGCATCGTTCGCCAGATGCTCGAGAACGTCAAGATTCTCGACTCCGGCGACACCGCGTTCCTCAAGGGCGAGATCGTGAACCGCTTCGTCTACGAAGACGCCAACAAGGAGATCGCCGGCAAGGGCGGCAAGGAAGCCCAGGCCGAACCCGTGCTCCTCGGCATCACCAAGGCGTCGCTGGCGTCCGACTCGTTCGTGTCGGCCGCGAGCTTCCAGGAAACTACCCGCGTGCTGACGGAAGCGGCGACCACCGCCAAGATCGACACGCTCAAGGGTCTGAAGGAAAACGTCATCATCGGCCATATGATCCCGGCCGGCACCGGCCTCTACGGCCGCAAAGAGTCATAAACCATGCCTACTATCAATCAGCTCATCCGCCTCGGCCGCAACCCGCTGCGCCAGAAGACCAAGGCCCCGGCCTTGATGTCTTGCCCGCAGCGCCGCGGAGTCTGCACCCGCGTGTACACCACGACGCCCAAGAAGCCTAACTCGGCCCTCCGCAAGGTGGCGCGCGTGAAGCTCACCAGCGGCATCGAGGTCACGTCCTATATCCCGGGCGTGGGCCACAACCTGCAGGAACACTCCATCGTCATGGTGCGCGGCGGCCGCGTGAAGGACCTGCCCGGCGTGCGCTACCACATCATCCGCGGCGTCCTCGACACCGCGGGCGTCGACGGCCGGCGGCAGGGCCGCTCGCTGTACGGCGCGAAGCGCCCGAAGGCCGGCGCCGAGCAGAAGGCTTAAGAGAGACATAGACCATGCCCAGAAAAGGACTTCGACCTCGCGACCGCCGGGACCTCCCGCCCGCGGACTTCAAGTACGGGAACGTTCTGATCTCCCGCTTGATCAACAAGCTCAACTACCAGGGACAGAAGCGCGCCGCCGAGAAGATCGTGTACGGCGCCATGCTGATCCTGCAGGAGAAGGGAAAGGACGATCCGGTGAAGCTGTTCAACCAGTGCCTCGAGAACGTCCGGCCCCTCCTCGAGGTGCGCCCTCGCCGCGTCGGCGGCGCGACGTACCAGGTCCCCGGCGAAGTGAAGCCGCTGCGCTCCACCACCGTCGCCATGCGCTGGCTCATCGAGGCCGCCGAGTCCAAGAGCGGCAAGCCGATGGCCGAGCGCCTCGCCGAGGAGATCCTCGCCGGAAACCGCAAGGAAGGCTTCGCCTTCAAGAAGCGGGAAGACGCCCATAAGATGGCCGAGGCCAACCGCGCCTTCGCCCACTATCGCTGGTAGGTAAATAATGGCAACCCAGACCGCAGCCAAATCCGGCCGCCAAGTCCCTCTCGAGAAGGTCCGCAACATCGGCATCATCGCGCACATCGACGCCGGCAAGACGACCACCACCGAGCGCATCCTCTACTACACCGGCCGCGTCCACAAGATCGGCGAAGTGCACGAAGGCTCCACGACCACGGACTGGATGCCCCAGGAGCGCGAGCGCGGCATCACCATCACCGCGGCCGCGACCTACTGCCAGTGGAAGCGCAACGAGATCGATTACCAGATCAACATCATCGACACCCCCGGCCACGTGGACTTCACGGCCGAAGTCGAGCGTTCGCTGCGCGTCCTCGACGGCGCGGTGACCTGCTTCGACGGCGTGCAGGGCGTCGAGCCGCAGTCCGAGACCGTGTGGCGCCAGGCGGACAAGTACAACGTTCCCCGCATCGCCTACATCAACAAGATGGACCGCCTCGGCGCGGACTTCTACATGTCCTTCGACTCCATCGTGGAGAAGCTCGGCGCCAACGCGGCGGCGATCCAGCTTCCGATCGGCGCGGAAGACAAGTACATCGGCCTCGTCGACCTCATCGAGATGAAGGCCCGCGTGTGGCACTCCGATGACCTGGGCGCCGCCTGGGACGTCGTCGAGATTCCGGCCAACATGGTCGAACAGGCCAAGGAATGGCACGACAAGCTCGTCGAGAAGATCGTCGACTTCGACGACGACATGATGACCTCTTATCTCGAGGGAAAGACGAACTTCTCCCCCGACCAGCTCCGCAAGACGCTCCGCAAGGGCGTGCTCCAGGGCAAGATTTTTCCCGTGCTCTGCGGTTCCTCTTATAAGAACAAGGGCGTCCAGACCATGCTCGACGCGGTCTGCGACTTCCTCCCGTGCCCGCTCGACCTCCCGTCCGTTAAGGGCACCGACCCGTTCAAGGGCAGCGCGCTCGAGCGCAAGGCCGACGACAATGAGCCCTTCTCGGCGCTCATGTTCAAGCTTCAGCCCGACCCGTTCGTCGGCAAGCTCGCCTTCTTCCGCGTCTACTCGGGCAAGCTTTCCGTCGGCGACACCGTGTTCTTCCCGGGCACCCGAAACTCGGAGCGCATCGGCCGCATCCTTCGGATGCACGCCAACAAGCGCGAAGAGATTAAGGAAGTCTTCACCGGCGACATCGCCGCGACCGTCGCGATGAAGAACTCCCGCGTCGGCGTCACGATGACCAGTGAAGAGAATCCGATTCTGCTCGAGACCATCAAGTTCCCCGAGCCCGTCATCTCCGTCGCCATCGAACCCAAGTCGAAGGCCGACGAAGAGAAGATGGGTCACGCGATGGCGGCTCTCGCCGAAGAAGACCAGACCTTCCGCATCAAGACCGACGTCGAGACGGGCCAGACGATCATCTCCGGCATGGGCGAACTCCATCTCGAGATCATCGTCGACCGCATGAAGCGCGAGTTCAAGGACGAGGCCAACGTCGGCCGGCCTCAGGTCGCCTATCGCGAGACCGTCCGCAAGAAGGTCAAAGAAGAGGGCAAGTTCATCCGCCAGTCCGGCGGCCGCGGTCAGTACGGCCACTGCTGGCTCGAAATCGAGCCGCAGGAGATGGGCAAGGGCTTCGAGTTCGTCGACGACATCAAGCAGGGCCGCATTCCGCGCGAGTTCATTCCCGCGATCGAAAAGGGCGTCCGTGAAGCCCTCGACGGCGGCGCGCTCGCCGGATTTCCGCTCGTCGACATCAAAGTCACCCTCATCGACGGCTCGTTCCACGAAGTCGACTCGTCGGAAATCGCATTCAAGATCGCGGCGGCCATGGCCCTGCGGTCCGGCTGCAAAAAGGCGAACCCAACCATCCTCGAGCCGATCATGAAGTTCGAAGCGACGACCCCGGAGCAGTACATGGGCGACGTCATCGGCGACCTCAACGCGCGGCGCGCGAAGATCATGGACATGGGCAACCGCGGCAACATCAAGTTCGTCCGCGCGACCGTCCCGCTGTCCGAGCTCTTCGGCTACGCGACGGCGGTTCGCTCGATCTCCCAGGGCCGGGCGGCTTTCACCATGGAGCCCAGCCACTACGAGGAAGTCCCGAACAACGTCCTCAAGGCGATCGTCGAGAAGCACGCGGCCGCGGAGGCCGCCGAAGGAAAGGCGCGGTAATTTAAGGAGACTAGAAGAAATGGCCAAAGCAAAGTTTGAACGGACGAAGCCCCACGTCAACATCGGCACCATCGGTCACGTCGACCATGGAAAGACGACGTTGACGGCGGCGATCACCCACGTGCTCTCGAAGCAGGGTCTCGCCCAGGCCAAGAACTACGACGAGATCGATAACGCCCCCGAAGAGAAGGCGCGCGGCG
>JACRDR010000444.1 GCA_016212845.1 Elusimicrobiota bacterium | reverse complement strand
TCGTGATCGAGGCGGTCCCCGAGAAGATGGAGCTCAAGAAGCGCGTCTTCAAGACGCTCGACGCGGCGTGCCCCAAGGACACGATCCTGGCGTCGAACACGTCCTCCCTTTCGATCACCGAGATCGCGGCCTCGACCTCGCGGCCGGGCAAGGTCATCGGCATGCACTTCATGAACCCGGTGCCGGTGATGCGGCTCGTCGAGTTGATCCGCGGGATCGAGACGACCGACGAGACCTTCGCCCTCGTCAACGACCTCTGCAAGACGCTCGGCAAGGAACCGGCGTGCTCGAAGGATTACCCCGGCTTCATCTCGAACCGCATCCTGATGCCGATGATCAACGAGGCGTGCTTCGCCCTCATGGAAGGCGTCGGCACGAAGGAAGACATCGACACCGTGATGAAGCTCGGCATGAACCACCCGATGGGCCCGCTGGCGCTGGCCGACCTCATCGGTTTGGACACCTGCCTTTATATACTGGAAGTGCTGCAGACGGGCTTCGGCGACCCGAAGTACCGCCCCTGCCCGCTGTTGAGGAAGATGGTCGAGGCCGGACGCCTCGGCCGCAAAACCGGAAAAGGCTTCTACAACTACCCATGAACTTCGAGTATACCGACGAGCAGAAGATGGCGCGCGACACCGCGCGCGAGTTCGCGAAGAAGCGGCTGGCGCCCCTCGCGCAGAAGCTGGACGAGGAGGAGCACACCCCGCGCGAGCTCTACGCGGAGGCGGCGGAGCTCGGGTTCTTCGGCATCCTCATGCCCGAGGAGTACGGCGGCCTCGGCCTCGACCACGTGGCCTACTGCCTCGTGATGGAGGAGATCGCGCGCGCGTGCGCCGCCTTCCAGGTCTGCCTCACCGTCCATAACTCGCTCGTCTCGACCGCGCTCCTCAAGTTCGGCACCGAGGAGCAGCGGAAGAAGTGGCTCCCCCAACTCGCCTCCGGAGCCAAGATCGCCGCCTACAGCCTCTCCGAGCCGGGCGCCGGCTCCGACGCCGGCTCGGTCAAGTGCGCGGCCCGGCTCGAAGGCGGCCACTACGTGCTCAACGGCACGAAGTCCTGGATCTCGAGCGGCGACGTCGCCGACTACTTCCTGGTCTTCGTCCAGACCGACCCCGCCCTCAAGAGCCGCGGCGTCTCCTGCCTCTTCGTCGAGCGGAACACGCCGGGCCTGACCGTCGGCAAGAAGGAGAAGAAGCTCGGCATCCGCTCCTCCTCCACCAACGAGGTCCACTTCAAGGACGCGAAGGTGCCCGCCGCGAACCTCATCGGCACGGCGAACGAAGGCTTCAAGGTGGCGCTCACGCAGCTCGACGGCGGCCGCATGGGCATCGCCGCCCAGGCAGTGGGCATCGCGCAGGCCGCGTTCGACGAGGCGGTGAGCTACACCCGCCAGCGCCAGCAGTTCGGCAAGAACCTCGCCGACTTCCAGGCCACGCAGTTCAAGCTGGCCGACATGTCGATGAAGATCGACGCGGCGCGGCTGCTCACGCTGCGCGCCGCCGCCCTCCTCGACGGCGGCAAGAAGGCGACCCGCGAGGCCTCCGCCGCGAAGCTCTTCGCCTCCGAGACCGCGAACCAAGTCGCCTATCAGGCGCTGCAGCTGCACGGCGGAAACGGCTACGTCCGCGAGTTCCCGGTCGAGCGCTACTTCCGCGACGCCCGCATCACCGAGATCTACGAGGGCACGTCCGAGATCCAGCGCCTCGTCATCTCGCGCGAGGTCCTGAAGGAAGCCGCCGAGACCGCGCCCGTCGCCGCCGCGCGGTAGTGCTGCTGCTCGCGGTCCTCTCGGCGCACATGGCCGCCGCCTGCGACGAGCGCGTCCGCTACGCGCTCTCGCCCGAGGTCGTCGGCTCGACCGCCTCCCTGCGCGTCGACGTCTGGTTCAAGGGCTCCCCGGACGGCACGACGCGGCTGAAGAGCCCCGAGGACGGCCGCGACTCCGCCGTCATCGAAGACGTCCGCGTCGACAAGCCCGCCAAGCTCGAGCGCGAGGGCGAACGCCGCGTCGTGCGCCACAAGCCCTCGGCCGAGGTCCATCTCCGCTACCGCGTGCGCTCGCAGGACGGCGACAACGACACTCACGACGTAGCCGGACTCATCCGGAAGGACTACGTCCACCTGGTCGGAGCCCACGCCTTTATCGTGCCCGACCTCGAGGGCGAATCGGTGTTCGAGCTCGAATGGAAGGCGCCGGGCTGGACGTCCGCCGACAGCTTCGGCGCGGGAGGACTCACGCGCGAGGTCTGCACCGGAGCCGACACGTTCCGCCACGCGCTCTACGCCGCGGGCAAGGGATTGCGCCTGACGGAACTCGACGTTCGGGGCAAGCCGGTCTGGCTCGCGACGGCCGGGACATGGACCTTTTCCGACGAGAAGCTAGGCGGGGCCCTCAAAGGGATTTTCGAGGCCGAGCGCGCGTTCTGGAACGACGACGACTTCCCCTACTACCTCGTCAGCCTCGCCCCGAGAACCGGCTCGGGTTGGCACGGCTCCGCGTTCACCAACTCCTTCGGCCTCTGGGCCAAGCCGGACGTCGAGCTCGACGCCGACCTCCTCGAGACCTTCGCGCACGAGCTGTTCCATGCCTGGAACGGCGGAAAGATCCGCAAAGACGACCTCGAGGCGAGGATGTATTGGTTCAGCGAGGGATTCACCGACTACTTCACGCGGCTGCTCCTTTTGCGTTCGGGCGTTTTCTCGCTCGAGGACTACGTCGCGAACGTCAACAAGCGCCTCGACGCGTACCACTCCTCCCCCTCGAGAGAGGAGCCCAACGAGCGCATCGCGAAGGATTTTTGGAACGACATGGACGTGCAGTACCTGCCGTACCGGCGGGGAGACGTCCTCGCCCTGCGCTGGAACGCGGAGATCAAGCGAGCCTCGAAAGGCCGCTCCTCCCTCGACGACGCCATGCATGCCCTGCTGAAAGCGTCGGCCGAAAAGGGAACGCAGGCGTCCCCCGACTCGATCCGGGAGCTGTTCTCCCCTTTCTCGCCGGCGGTCTCGAGAGACTTGGACGCCGTCGCCGAAAAAGGCGGCCTCGTCGAGGTCCCGCCCGACGCGCTCGGCCCCTGCGCCCGCATGACGCTGGAGACGCCCGTGGCCTACGAGCTCGGCTTCGACTACGACGGTTCGTGGAAGGACAAGGTCGTCCGCGGCGTCGTGAAGGGCAGCGCGGCCTGGAAGGCCGGGTTGCGCGACGGCGCCACGCTCGCCGGCATCGACATGGTCCACGGCGACCCGGGCCGCGAGGCGCGATTCTGGATCGCGGAAAAGGGCGGCAAGACGAAGATCGCCTATCTGCCCGCGAGGACGATACCGGGTCCCAAGCGCCCGCGCTTCGTGCTCGACGAGAAGCGCGCTCAGCGCGACCGCGCGCGCTGCCTCGCGTGGTTCGGAGCGAAACCGTGAGTATGACCGTCCGCCCCGGCGTCCGCGCCGACTCGCCGACGATCGCCGATTTCCAGTGCCGGCTCGCGCTCGAGACGGAGAACCTCAAGCTCCTGCCGCAGACCGTGCTGCGCGGCGTGCGCGCGGTGTTCGAGGAT
>JACRDR010000051.1 GCA_016212845.1 Elusimicrobiota bacterium | reverse complement strand
GGCTCCGGCCTGGTTGGAAGCTAGGTGGCGTCGGCCCTGGATGAGCCTTCAGGGGCAAGCTCGGCGGAGGCCGCCGGATCGAAGGGAACGATCGGCGTCGAGGGAAGAATGTTGACGGAGAATGTTGACGAAGGGGACTGTCCCTTTTAGGCGAGAAGCCAGACGCGGCCTTGGCGCACTTTCACCACGACCGTCGCGCCCGTCGCCTTGTTGGAGAGGCCGCGGCTGCCCCGCTCGAGCCACTCGTTCTTGAGCGGGAACGCCAGGCCGCGGGTCTCGACGCGCGAGCGCTCGGTCGCCGAGATCAGCGTGACCCGGCGTCCGCGCGAGAGCGCGACGCGGTGCCGGCCCGGGCCGAGCAGGCGCGCTTCCGGCTCGCCCAAGAACCGCATGGAAAGCTTGTGCGCCCAGCGCTCGGCCACCGCGAAGTTCACCAGCGCGTAGTCCGGCGCGCCGTAGGCGGCCGCCACCCAGGCTTCCTTGAAGCCGCGCTCGGCCGCGAAGCGGAGCGCCTTTTCGAAGTCGTTCGTGTCGGCGTCGAAGTCGCAGAGAAACACGGTGTCGGTCCAGCGCGGCAGGCGCGCCGGAAGCGAGTCCATGTCGCCGATGACGAGCCTCGGCTTGAGCCCGAGCTTCGCCGCGTGGCGCGCGCCGCCGTCGGCGCAGGCGACGAGGCCGCATTCCCGCGCGGCCCCTCTAACGGAGCTTCCCTTGCCGAGGTCGCCGTTGAGCAGGATGAGGACGCGCGTGGAGCGGCTCATCGCTTCAGCCTCTTCACCACGCTCGTGGTCGAGTAGCCCTTCGTCAGGGTGATGAGGACGACCTTGCCCGCGTGCTCGCGGCCCGCGACCTGGTCCGGCTTGTAGTCGGCGCCCTTCACCAGGATGTCGGGCTTAAGCGCGGAAAGGAGCTCCGCCGGGGTGTCCTCGCCGAAAAGCGTCACGGCGTCGACGGAGGCGAGCCCGGACAGCACGCGCACGCGGTCGGCCTCCTTGTTGATCGGCCGCTCCGGGCCCTTGTTGAGGCGGCGCACCGAGGCGTCCTTGTTGACGCCGACGATGAGCGCGTCGCCCAGCGAGCGCGCCTTTTCGAGAAGATCGACGTGGCCGCGGTGCAGGATGTCGAACACCCCGTTGGTGAAGACGACGCGCTTGCCGGCCTTCTTCCAGGCGCGGCGCTTGGCGATCGCGGCCGGGCGCGAGAGAAACTTAGCCGCGGTGCTCAATGGGCTTTGGGCGCGTCCGGGAACATCGCCCCCTCGATGAGCTCGCACAGGATCTGGATGACGGTGATGTGCGCCTCCTGGATGCGCGCGACGGACTCGGAGGGGATGCAGATCGCGTGGTCGACGGCGCCTTTGAGCTTGCCGCCGGTCTTGCCGGTGAGGCCGACCGTCGTCACCTTCGCCTTCTTGGCCGCCTCGACGGCGCGCAGGACGTTCGGCGAGTTGCCGCTCGTCGAGATCGCGACGAGCACGTCGCCGGGCTTCGCGTGGGCCTCGAGCTGGCGCTCGAAGATCTTCTCGAAGCCGAAGTCGTTGCCGATGGAGGTCAGGTCCGAGGAGTTCACGGTCAAGGACAAGGCCGGAAGTCCCGGGCGGTTGCGGCGGAAGCGCCCGACGAGCTCGTCGGCGAAGTTCTGCGCGTCGCAGGCCGAGCCGCCGTTGCCGCAGGTCATCAGCTTGTTGCCCTTCTTGAACGCCTCGACGAGGAGCTGGCCCACGGTCTCGATGACGGGCGCTTGCGCGGCGGTCGCTTCCAGCACGCCGGCCGACTCGCGGAGCTGGTCCTTGATGAGCTGCTGCTTGCTCATTTCGCCCCCACAAGGGCCGCCCCATTCGTATGGGCGCCCGCGGCCAGCATGTGGTCCGCGAGATGCGTGTCGAATTTCCCGGAGCGGAAGCGCTCGTCGGCGAGCACCTTCAAGTGGAACGGGATCGTGGTGTTGATGCCCTCGACTTGGAACTCCTTGAGCGCGCGGATCGAGCGGTCGGCCGCCGAGAGACGGTCCGGGGCCCAGACGATCAATTTGGCGAGCAGGCTGTCGTAGTAGCTCGGCACGGTGTAGCCGGCGTAGAGATGCGTGTCGACCCGCACGCCGGGGCCGCCGGGCAGGCGCAGGCGCTCGATCGTGCCGGGGCACGGCGCGAAGCCTCTCGCCGGGTCCTCGGCGTTGACGCGATGCTCGATCGAGTGGCAGGTGATGCGCGAGCCGCGCGCCTGGTCGAAGGAGAGCTTCTCGCCCTGGGCGAGCAGGATCTGCTCGCGGACGAGGTCGAGGCCCGTCACCGTCTCGGTGACCGGGTGCTCGACCTGCAGCCGGGTGTTCACCTCGATGAAGTAGAAGCGGCCGTCGGTGTCGAGCAGGAACTCCACGGTGCCGACGTTGGAGTAGTTCGCGGCCTGGGCGAGGCGGACCGCGGCCTCCATCATCTTCTCGCGGATCTGCGGGGTGACGGCGGGCGAGGGCGACTCCTCGACGAGCTTCTGGTGCCGGCGTTGGACGGTGCAGTCGCGCTCCGGCAGCGCCACGGCGTTGCCGTGCCGGTCGGCCGCGAGCTGGATCTCGACGTGGCGCGGGTGCTCGATGAACTTCTCGATGTAGACCGAGCCGTCGTTGAAGGCGGCCTTCGCCTCGGTCTGCGCCGTGCGGAGCTCCTTCATCAGCATCTCGGGCTCGCGAACCAGCCGCAGGCCCTTGCCGCCGCCGCCGGCCGCGGCCTTTACCATGAGCGGAAAGCCGATGCCGTGCGCCTC
>JACRDR010000449.1 GCA_016212845.1 Elusimicrobiota bacterium | reverse complement strand
GATTCAGTATACGGGCATGCGCGGCTGGAATTCATGGGCCGATCGACCCAAGCTAAGGCTAGGACTTAAGGTGGCGCAACTTGGTGCGTCGCACCGGCTGGTGCGAAGTTATGCAACGGCGGGTGCGACGCACCGGCTTTTGCGTTGTTAGGGCTTAACCGGCGGCTTTTCGCGGAGCTCTCGCTCCTTGGCGAGCCACCAGGCGACTTCGGTGTTGAAGCCAGCCAGCGCCTCGGTCTTGGTCAGCGGGGTGGGATTCACGCCCTTATGACCCAAGACGGCGCTGGTCAGTTCAGCGCCTAGATCGGTGTTATAGAGGTAGACGCGGGTCTGATTGTAATCAGCCATGATCAGCCGCGCGGTGGTCTGACCCGCCGGCGTCCAGATGTTGATCAACTTGCCGATGCTTCCATCCTTATTGAAGGGGATATCGATCTGCTTCACCCGCAGGTCGCGATTATTCTGGGTGACGCCGAGAGCGGTGCACAGCGCGCCGGACAAATCCTCGTCGAATCCGAAAGTCCGAACGACCTGCGCCAAAGTCGCCAGCGGCGCGGCTTGTGCCGCCGCGGACGGAGACGCCTTGAGCTCTCTTCCCGCCGGCAGCAGCGGCGGATTCTGCTGCTGGTTCGGGGCGGAGCCCGTCAGAGCGGCGGCGTACGACTGGGCGCGCTCGTAGCCTCCGGCGGTCGCCCACTGAAAGGCGGTCAAAACGAGGGACATCGCAAGCAGTCGGGAAGTCATCAGGCTCATGACCCGATCATAGCTCATCAGGCAAAGGTCCCGCATGGGACGGTGGGTCCCGAATTCAGTCCCGCAAGACCCAGGCTTTTTTAGGCCCAGGCCCAGCCCGATATTGACAGCGAACGGGCCCGGGGTTAACCTTCGCTAACTCGCGGTTTAGTCATGAATTTCCGGGCTTTAAGCCTCATCGTCGTCCTCGTTTTCGCCGCCAAGTCCGCCTCGGGCAAAAAGCTCGAAGATTTTTCCGCGCCTCCGCCTGCGTCCAACTCGCAAGGCGGCTCTCCCACTCCCACTCCCGCTCCGGCTCAGCAAGCCCTGCCGGTAACAGCCCAGCCGATCGCGGGGGCAGATGAGTCGGCCGCCAACAACCAAGAAACGGTGAATAGGCAGCCGGAGACGAACGCGACGCCGATCGCGGCGGCGACGTCCGAGTCGGTAAGACAGGCGCTCGAATTCGCGGATGCCGGCGATGCACCCGCGGCGCGGCAGGTGATTCGGCAGGCACTCGCCGACGATCCGGAGAATCCGAGGTTGCGGGAAGTGGCGAAGCTTTTGGAGCCGAAGGTGGATGGGCGCGTCGACGCGGCTCGGCTTCGCGAGCAGACTCGCGGGTGGCTCGAGCAGCGCCCTATTGAGGGGACGCCCCAGGGCGCGGCGCTTTATGCGGCGGCCGGGCCCGCGGCGCTGCCGGCTGCGGTGGCGATGGCGGGGTCTCCGGTCCTCACGGCGCAGACCGGAGGACCGAAGCTCTACATGCAGAACGGGCTCGCGGTCCTCAAGCTCGGCGATCCGGCTCGCGCAGAATGGTTTTTCACCGCCAAGATCCAGGAGGATCCGGGCAACGCGGTCGCGTATCGCTTTCGATCGATGGCCCGCCGCGCGCTCAAGAATCCGGTCGGCGCGCTCGCCGACGCGGAGCAGGCGATACGGCTCCGGCCCCGCGACGCGGGCGCTCGCCAGGCCCGCGCCCTCGTGCTGCTGGATTCCAAGCGGCCGCGCGAGGCGCTCGTCGAGACGGAGAAGGCGCTCGAGCTCGAGCCCAAGAACGCCGAGCTGCATCACGTCCGCGCGCTGGCCCACGAACAGTTAGGCGACCGGACCGCCATTCTCGCGGAGCTCGAGCAAGCCGCGGCTTTGGACGCTCAATATCGGGAGATTTATCGGCAAGCTTTGCGCGGGCCGCAGGCTCCCGCCGCTCCGTCCGGCAAGTTTCCCATTCGCTGGCTCTTCGTCTTGATGGCCGCGGCGGGGCTCGGCGCGGTGGGTTGGGGCGTCGCCCGCAAGGAGACGAAGGTGTCGGCGGTCTCGACTTCCGGCGCGGAGTCGCGCCTGCGCAAGCGCGGGTTCATCTTGGGCGAGCGGATCGGGAGAGGCGGGATGGGCGAGGTGTTCGAGGGCGTCGATCTCACCTTGGACCGGCCGGTCGCCATCAAGCGGCTTCGGGAAGAGCTCTCGACGGATCCCCGCGAGCGCCGGCGCTTTATAAAGGAAGCCCGAACGGTGGCGGCGCTCAAGCATCCCCGCATCGTCGAGATCCACCACGCGTTCGAGGACTCCGGCGAGCTGTATCTCGTTTTCGAACGGATCACCGGACGGCCGCTCTCCGACGTCATGAGCGAGCGCGGCGCCCTTCCCCCTTCGGAGGCCCTCGAGGTCGCGCGGCAGGTCGCGGACGCGCTCGACTATGCGCACGGGGCCGGAGTCGTGCACCGCGACCTCAAACCTTCGAACATCATGATCGCGCCCGCCGGCGTGAAGGTGATGGACTTCGGGATCGCGCGGAGGGTCTTGGATACCCTTTCCACCGCGAGCATGGCCGAAGTCGTCGGCACGCCCCAGTACATGGCGCCGGAGCAGGCGCGAGGGCTCGCGTCCTCGCAGACCGACGTCTACGCCCTCGGCGTCTGCCTGCACGAGCTCGCGACCGGACGGATGCCGGAGCCGGGCCAGGTCCCCGCCTCGCTGCCGCCGACGTGGAAGGCCGCGATCGAGCGCGCGACCCACCCCGAGCCCGCCTCGCGCTTCGCCACCGCGGGCGCGTTCATCGCCGCGCTCTGCTAGACGCGGTAAAAGGTCCCGAAGACTCCGCCGTAGACCACGTGCGCCGCGAGCGTCCACAGCGGGGTCTGCACGCCGTAATGGAGCGCGAAGAAGCCCGGGGGCTCGAGCAGCTTCGCCGCGGCGGGGCCGTGGCGCTCGCTCGCCATGCGCGGGTGGACCGAGGGCAGGAGGCGCATGCCGATGGTGAGGACGAAGAGCGCGTGGAGGAAGCCGATCGCGGCGCCCCGTTCCCAGCCCGCCCGGCCCGCGGACTCGAAGGCGGCGGCGTAGAGCAGCGCGAAGAACCAGCCGTTGACGAGGTGGATTCCGAAGCCCAGCAGCTCGGCGCGGTCGCGATTGGGGCTGACCAGCGTGCCGAGCATGAAAGGGAGGTTGATGCGCGTCCAGCCCAGGCCCTGGCTCCCGGAGAGCAGGGTCGTCAAGAGCAGGGTCGAAACGAAGCCCCACAGCAGCCAGTCGCCCCAATTCATCATGCCTCCCGGAGCGCGGGCGAGCCTTTCTGCGCGCCGCCGGGACCGGGTAAAGCTCCGTCGCGTCCCGCCCGCTCTTCGAGCGCCAGCGCCGCCGTAATGAGGCCGATGTGCGTGAAGGCCTGCGGAAAGTTGCCGAGCGGTTCGCCGGACGAGGGCTCGGTCTCCTCCGCGAAGAGGCCGACGTCGTTGCCGTAGGGCAGGATGCGCTCGAAGGCGCCGGCGGCCTCCTGGTACGACCCGCCGCCCACGGCGAGGTAGCGCACCGCCCAGAATCCGCAGACGCCGAAGGCGCCTTCGCCCGGAGAGTCGCCGTCCCGGTAGCGATAGAGCAAAGGGCCCGAGCCGAGTTCGCCGCGGAGCGCCTCGTACGTCGCGCGCATGCGGGGCGAGTCCGCACGCTCGAAGCCCAGCCACGACATCGCGAGGACGGAGGCGTCGAGCTCGGTCCCGTCGAACTCGTCGACGTACGCCTGGCGCCGTTCGTTCCAGGCGCGGCGCCGGATCGCGTCCGCGATGCGCTCGCGCCCGGCCGCGAAGCGCTCGCCCCGCTCCTCGCAGAGTTTGCCCTCCGACTGCAGCAGAGACAGCCGGTCCAGCGCCGTCCAGCAGAGGAGCTTCGAGTGGGTGTTTTGGCGGTCGCGCGACCTTCGCTCCCAGAGCCCCGCGTCGGCCTCCTCCCAATGCTCCAGGACGTGCTCGCCGATCGAGCAGAGCAGCCGGCGCGAGTCGCGGTTGAAGCGGCCGCCGCGCTCGACGAACTGGGTGGCGGCGTGGACGACCTCGCCGTAAACGTCGAGCTGCTTCTGCTCGAGCGCCATGTTGCCGACGCGGACGGGACGCGCGCCGCCCCAGCCGGCGAGCGGAAGCGAGCGTTCCGGCTGGGGACGATTCCCGAAGACGTCGTAGAGCACGCGCAGCCTAGGCTGCGTCAGCTTCGTCGCGTTCAGGAGCCAGGAGATCCAGCCCTGGGCCTCTTCGGTGTAGCCGAGGCCAAAGAGCGCCTCGGCGGTGAGCGAGGCGTCGCGCAGCCAGCAGTAGCGGTAATCCCAGTTGAGGTCGCCGCCCGCGCGCTCGGGCAAGGACGTCGTCGGCGCGGCGATGAGGGCGCCCGAGGGCGAGTAGCTGAGGAGCTTCAAGACGAGCGCGCTGCGCAGCACCGCCTCGCGGTAAGGGCCCGCGTAGCTAAGTCGGCCCGACCAGCGGCGCCACTCCTGGGCCGAGCGCTCGATCGCGCGAAGGCTGGGCTCGCCGAGCTCCGGCAGCACGGCCGGACCGTCGGAGGCGTAGACGAGGCTGAAGCACGCTCGCTCGCCCGCGCGAAGGCGGACCCTGCCCGTCGCGCCGCCTTCGACGGCGGCGAGCGGCGCGTCCGAACGCAGCCAGATCGCCGTCCCCGGTCCGGTCTCGAAGCGCACCCCGAGCGAGGCGCAGACGCGCGCGCGCGCCGGGCGCGCGCCGTAGTCGGCGCGGATCGCGAGGTCGCATTCGAGATCGACGCTGCCCTTCTCGCAAACCGCGACCCGCAGCAATTCGTGCTCCGGTTCGAGGAGGCTTCTCTTTTCCCGCTCGCCGGCGACGGGCATGAGGTCGGTCAGCGAAACGACGCCGGTGCCGGTGACGAAGCGCGTCTCGAGGACGTTGGTGCCCGGCAGGTAGGTCCGCTCGGAGCGGAAGTTGCCCGACGGAGAGAGCCGCCAATGCCCCGCCTTCGGATCGAGCAGGCGGCCGAAAATGGAAGAGCTGTCGAAGCGCGGCCAGCAGAGCCAGTCGATGGAGCCGCCTCTAGAGACGAGCGCGGCGGAACGGCAGTCGCCGATGAGGGCGTAATCCCCGATCCCAGGCACGATTCCTACACTATAGTCTCGCGGTTTCTAGTCCGGGCGACGACGACATTGCGGCCGTTAGGAGAGTCCCCTATACTGGGCGATATGGCGCCTTTCCTGGGATCGTGGGCGACGCTGCTGCTGCTCGTCTCCCTGGCGCCGGCATCGGCGACGACGACCCCGGCGCTCAACGACCGCGCGCATCTGAAGTACTTCGGTTATTGGCAGTCCGCGAGGCCGGCCGACGCCGAGACCTACTTGAAGGACATGGCCGGCCGCGCGAACCTCACTTGGGCCGGAGTAGGCGACGTCGAGAAGGACGCCCGCGGGGTTTTCACGTCGGCGCGTCAAGCCGGGATGAGAGTCTTCCTCGACGTGGAGGACTTCCTCGTCGACGACTATCAGGGCGCAGCCGGTGTCGAGGACAGATGGAGGGCCTTTCGGGGGAAGCTCGAGCCGTTCTCGGGCGACATCGCCTTCTTCATGCTCGCCGACGAGCCGGAAGGAGGCGAATACCCTTGGGCCAACAAGGGCGACTGGCTCACCAAGGTGAAGCCGATCTTCGAATCGTGGCGCAGGAAGCTCAATGCGGCGTTTCCCGACGTGCCAACTTTCATCAACTATACCTCCGACCGCGCCCGGGACTGGGTCCCCCCCTATCTCTTCGAAGCCGACGTACTCGCCTTCGACGACTACTTCTGCTGGGAGAAGTGCTACGGAGGCGTTTCTTTCACCGAGGCGGTCGGAGACTTCGAACGCAAGTTCCCCAAAGCCAAGATCTTGCTTCTGCCCGCCGCGCACGCCCGCGCCAGCCACGACCAGGCCGCCGACGAGAAGGCGGCTCTCGAGGTGGCGGACAAGATTTATGCGTTCGCCAAGACGGACCCGCGGGTCATAGGCCTCATGCCGTGGAATTGGTGGAGCGCGCCGGGGATGATGACCGGCGCGAAGCACCTCCCGTCGCTGCGTGAGCGCTTCGGCGAGATCGGCGCCGAGATCGTCAAGCGCGACGGCCTAGGGACCGTCTGCGTGGACGCGAACGCGCGAAACGGCTACTTCGTCAAGCGCCAAGGCGGCGAGACGTGGGGCTGGAACGGCTCGGATTGCTGGGAGGGACACGCCGCGGGCAGCTATGCGGTCGATGCGCCCGGAGGCAAAGTCCGCCCGGAGGCGTTGTGGCTCGAGCCGGGCGAATCGATCCGGTTCACCGTGACGTTCGAACACAAAGAGCAGGAAGACCCGGCGGCAGCGTTCCTCACCGAGGTTTATCCCGGAGCCGATCGAGAAGCCCGGCTTCGGATGCTCGCCGGAAAGCTCGATACCCCGAGGGCCTTCGAGGATTATCTCGCGTCTTTGGCCCGAACCGGCCGGGAGCCGGTGAAGGCGCTCGCGAACGATCTCCTGAAAGACCCGGTCGTCTTAGAGCAGCTGCGGCTGGCCGTGAAAGCCTGGTTCGACAAGCCGATGGAGCCGGCCGGATCCCGGCCTCCGACCGCGGGAGGAGGCGCCGGCGGGGTCGACCCCCATCTTAGGAGCATCCTAAACGCCGGAGACGGAAAAGACGCCTCAAGCGTCATCGCCTCGATGTTCGCCTCGATGGAGCTAGAAGACCGCCGGAAGCTGGTGAGCGCGTGCTCCAAGACCGCGGACTGCGACGTCGTGCAGGCGTGCATCGACACCAAGCTGTACGCTAAATGCCTCGCCGCGTGCTCGGCGAACCCGAAGTGCGCGTGGCCCGGCAGCGAGCCCGGGAAGACGAACGAAACGGACGAGAACTGCTCCGCCCCCGACAACTCGCAAGGGGCCGCCCGGGCGGACGCGGGCAAGGGCGAGATCTGCGTGGACACCGACGAGGGCAAGGCGTACTTCGTGGTCGGCCCCGATCAGACTTGGGGCTGGAACGGTCCCAAGTGCTTCCCCGGGCGCAGGGCGGGCGTCTACAGCGTGAACACCAACGGCGGCTACGGCTATCCCAAAGTAGGGAACACGGACGTCCGGGCCAAGATCTTCCCGAGGTCCGCCGTGCTGACCGACGGCGGGCGCCTAGACTTCAAGGTCCACTTCTGCGGACACGGGTACGCCTCGCCCAATTAGCGCAGAGCGAGCCACGCCGCCAGACGCTCGGCCTGGACGGTTCGGAAGCGGATGCCCAGCTCGATCGCCTCGAGCGTCTGAGCCAGCGAACGCTCGGCCGACTCGACGTGGTTTTTCGGATCGGCGAAGAACGAGCGCACTTGCTCGAGCCATTCGGGCTTGGTGAGCGCGGCCATGCCCTCGATGACGCGCGTCGCGCCCTTGGGGCCGGCCTTTTCCCTGATCGCCGGCCACTTTTTCCGGATCATGTCCCACGCGGCGCCTTGCGTCGCCGAGTTGTCGAGCAGCCGCGCAAGCGGCCGCCAAATGTCCTGGCCGCGGATCTGCTCGGATAGCGAGACGTCGACGAGCCTGGAGGCCAGCTCCGGACGGCGGAAGTCGGCGAGCGCGCCCATGAGGAGGTCGCGCTGCTCCGGCGTGGTGGCTTGGCCCATGCGGCGGCGGTACTCCTCGAAGCGCTCGGAGCCGGAGAGCCGCGCGCCAAGCTCGAGCAGGGAGGAGGCCATCGCGGGCTCGACCGCCTTCGGGTCCTTGAGATAGGCGGCGAGCTTCTTCTCGGCGTCGGCGGCGAGGGAGGCGGGCGGCGCCGCCGCGAGCGCGGCCAAGGCCGCGGCGCGCGAGAGCTTCACCTCGTCGTCCTCGGACTTCGGTCCCGCCCAGCCCAAGCGCCGCCAGTGCGGGCCGAACCAATCCTCTACCGCGCGCGCGAACGATGGACGCGCGGATTCGTCGACGAACGTCTCGAGCCGGCGGAGATACGCGGCGGCGTCCTCGACCAGCATGCGGCTCGTCTCGGCCTTGAGATCGAAGAGGGCGTCGAGGAACGTGTCGATAGGCAGCTCGCCGCTGCGGGCACGCGCCCACAGATGGTTGAGGAGGCCGGCGCGCTCGACTTCCGCGAGCCGCTTCCAGTCTCCCCGCAGGCCCGCGAGCAGGGGCTCGTCCAAGGCGACGCGGTAGAGGCCGGTCTCCTCCACGTTCGGGTAGGCCCACAGCAGCGGCCGGTTTCCGGGCAGCCGGATCGTCTCGCTCGCGCGCTCGACGAGCAGGCGGTGCGTGCGCGGGACGTTTTCCCCCTGCAGGCGGTAGCGGATGACGACCGGGACGGGCCACACGCCCTCGGGCGCGCCGCCGTGCGCGTCGTAGCGGCGCTGCGTCGCGACGAGCGTGCGGTCCTCGGCGGACTTGAGGCCGACGGAAAGCAGCGGATAGCCGGGACGCGTGAGCCAGGAGGTCGCGAGCTTGGCGCCCGGCACGCCCGAGGCGTCCTCGAGCGCGCGCCAGAGGTCGGCGGCGACCGTGTTCCCGTAGGAGTGGCGCTTCATGTAGGCGCGGATGCCTTTGCGGAACTTCTCCTCGCCGAGGTACGCCTCGATCATGCGCAGGAGGCCGCCGCCCTTCTCGTAGCTCAGCGCGTCGAACTGCGCCTCGATCTCGCCCGACGTATTCGCCGGGGCGACGATCGGCCGCGTCTTGCGCAGCGCGTCGATGGCCCGCGCGCGCCGCTTGCGCGACTCGAAGTCGAGCCACGACTTCCACTCGGGCTTCCAGTCGTCGAGCACTTTAAAGGCCAGCCAAGTCGCGAAGGCCTCGTTCAGCCAGAGGTCGTCCCACCACTCCATCGTGACGAGGTTGCCGAACCACTGGTGCACGAGCTCGTGGGCCACCACCTCGCCCACGCGGCGGCGAGCGCGCGCCGACGAGAGTTTCGGGTCCGCGAGGAGCGCTGAGTCGCGGAAGAAGATCGCGCCCCAGTTCTCCATCGCGCCCGCGGCGAAGTCGGGCAAGGCCACGAGGTCGCACTTCGGGAGCTGGTATTTGATGCCGAAGTAGCGGTTGAGCCGGACGAGGGAAGCCTCGGCCACGTCCAGCGCGAAATCGGCCTGCTTGACGTCCTCG
>JACRDR010000448.1 GCA_016212845.1 Elusimicrobiota bacterium | reverse complement strand
GGCCGGAACTTCGCCTCCTCCGCGAAGGGCGACCTCGATCGCGCGGCCGAGCGCCTCGCCGAGGCGAAGCGCGCCTACGACGACGCGCAGCCCGGCTACCTCGAGAAGCTCAACGAGGCCAAGGGCACGATCGATTCCGCGCGCGTCACCATCGAGAACACGCAGGCGCGCGCCGACGCCGACGCGGCCGCGCAGCACCGCGCGAACATGATCTGGCTCGGGATCCTCACGATCCTGACCGGCGGCCTCGCGTTCGGGCTTTATTTGGCCCGCCGCCGCGTGTTGGCCCTCAAGACCGCGTCCGACGCGCAGTTGATCAAGCTGCGGACCGACCTCGACACGTCCCTCAACACGATGAAGGGCAAGCTCGCCAACAACCTCGAGCTCTGGGGCAAGGCGTACCGCGGCAAGCCCGGCCGGACCGGACAGCTCGCCGACCTCGCCTACAACGACGTGGAAGGCATGCCCTCGCTCGAGATCCTCTGGCTCAAGGCGGACGGCATCCTCAACGGCGCGATCGCGTCGACGCACCCGAAGAACCCGCTGCGCGCCGTCTGGAACTACTTCAACCCCGGCTTCAAGCTCCCGCTCCTCGGCGAGTTTCCCAGCGCCTATCAGACCGCGCTCGACAAGCTCAAGCAGCCGATCGAGTTCAAGCGCGAGGAGTTCGGCGAGAAGGCCGAGTGGACCGAGGACCTCACGGTTTCCAACGCCGGAGAGAAGGGCCGGACCGTCTCCCGGTCCTTCGAAGAGCTGATCAAGGAGTACGACTTCCGCGTGAAGCGCGCCGCCGAGTCGCTCAAGTCGATCGAGGACTCCGTCCTCGCCGTCGGCCCCGCGCTCGAGGAAGCCGCCAAATCCGTCGCCGCGGCCAACGCGCTCAAGGGCGCGGTCGACAAGGCCGGCGCCTCCGACGGGCTCTTCCTGATCCCCGCCGTATTCGCCACCTTGCTCGCCGCCGCCGCCAAGTCGATCGAGGCCGCGAAAGCCTCCAAGGACGACGACCCGGTCGGCTCGATGCAGGGCAACGGCGCCGACGGCGTCCGCATGGCCGGGGAAGCCGAGTCCATCGCCAAGTGGGTCGTCGCGCTCCGCGGCGGCGACCTCAAGACCATCTACGCCGCCGAGGCCGCGCTCAAGGCCGCCTCCGTCGGGACCGAGTGGATCGAAGACAAGCTGCACAAGCTTTCCGGCCGCGCCGACGCGCTCGCGCCGAAGGGAGTCGAAGGTTCGGTGGCCGACAAGCTGTCCGTCCTCAAGACCGACACGACCGCGGTCGCCGATCAGGCCGCCGAAGCCGCCAAGCTCGAGGCCGAGCGCCAGGCCCTGGTGAAGGAAGCGATCGAAGCCGCCGCGGCGACCGTCGCCTCCGCCCGCGCGGAGATCGCCGAGGGCGTCAACCTCGCCCGCAAAGAGGCCGGCGTCTCGTCGAAGCTCTCCGCCGACGACATGCTGCATGAGAAGGGCTCGGACCCCGACGTCTATCTGAAGAGCGCCTCCAAGTTCGCCGACGAGGCGAAGCAGTTGCTCGGGTCCGGGGAGAACGAGAGCGCGAAGGCGGCGATCTCGAATCTCCGCCGCCAGTCCGCCGAGGCGCTCTCCATCGTCAATCGCGCCAAGGCCGCGATCTCGTCGCGCGCCGCCTCCGTCGACGCCGCCCAGAAAGAGACCGCACGCGGCAAAGGCCTCATCCCCGAGGCGAAGAAGGCTCTGGCCCGCATCCAGGCCGCCTACGACGACGCCGTGCTCAAGCTCGGCGCCGGCGACGCGACGCACCCGAACGGCAACGGCACGATCGAGGACAACATCACCGAAGCCAACGACAGCGTCGCCTCGGCCGAGACCAAGCTCGAAGCGGCGAAGAAGTCCTTCGTCGACGGCGAGGTCATCTCCGCGGCGAACACGCTCGCTCAGATCGCCGCCCACCAGCAGTTCACGCTCGGCCGCGTGGCCGAGGTGCACGAAAAAGAAGCCCGCCTGACGCAGGCCGTGGCGGCGAACAAGACCGCGCTCACCGCGCTCGAGTCGCGCATGAGCCGCGACCAGCGCGAGGTCTACGACGACCCGCGCGTGATGGTTCCCACGCAGAACCTCTTCGCGAACGCCAAAAAGCTCACCGGGCAGGCCAAGGCCGCCGTCGAGGCCGCCCGCGGCAACCCGTTCACCGCGGGAACGTCCGTCGCCGCGGCCGACGCCGAGTGGGCCCGCATCGAGCAGGCCGCGAACGCCGACCGCCAAGTCCACGCGCACGCCGAGAGCTCCGTCCGCGCCGCCGAGCAGCAGTACCGCTCGGCCGTCGACGTCGGCAACGCGGCCAAGAACGACCGCATCCCCGACAACGACAAGCTCGAGCGCTCCTACCGCGAGTTGGCCGACATCTACGGCCGCCTCCAGGACCTCGGACGGCGCCTGCAGGCCGGGCACTCGGATTGGCACGAGGTCGACTCGGAAGCCGACCGCTTGGCTTCCCGCGCCGCCGCCGTCGCCTCCGACATCCGCAACGAGGTCGCCGCGGGAGAGAACGCGGTCGCCGCGCTTTCGCAGGCGAACGCCGACGTCCGCGCCGCGCAGACGTGGAGCGGCAGCTACAACGTGCAGATCCCCGGCAACCCGGGCGCGCAGGAGCTCTCCTACGCCCGCACGTATCTCGAGCGCGGCGAGTACGCCAACTCGATCCAGTACTCGCACGAGGCGTCGCGGCAAGCTAGAGCCGCCATCGCGATCGCCGAGCAGGAAGTCCACCGCCGCCACCAGCAAGAGCTGGACCGCATCGCGGAGCAGGAACGGCGCGAGCGCGAGGCCCGCGAGGCTCGAGAACAGCAGGAGAGAGAGAACCGCGAGCGGATGGAGTCCGGCAACTCCCGCGGCGGCGGCGGCGGGCCTATGGAGTCGGGGAACTCTCGGGGTGAGGCCTAACCGCCTCCTCTCGTTCCTGCTGGCGGCGCTCGTCCCGTCGACGAGCCTCGCGCAGGTCGTCACGGTTCACCCGCCGGTCGTTCCCGTCGCGCCGTTGGCGGCGGCGGGCGCGGCGGCGAGGCCGCAGCCGGCGCTCTCCTCGCTTGCCCTGCAGCCGTCTCAACTCCTACGGCCTGTTCTCAACCGCCCTCACCCTAGCCCGCTCCCGCTTCGCGGGAGAGGGAACACGGCGCTTCAACAGCTGGTCGCCGCCGCCGCTCCGGCGGCGGAGCCGTCCACCGAGGTTCCCCTCCTCAATAAGGCCGATGACCTGGGAGTGCCCCGGCAGGCGATCGCCGAGGCGATCCGCGGGTCCGACTCCTACTTGGACGCGGCGAAGAGGCTTTCCGGGCTCGGTTTGATGTCGGAAGCGGCGGCCGAGGCGGCCGCGTCGAAGGGACGAGAACTCCAGCTTCGCTTCAGCCTCCACCGGCTCTGGTACGAGGTCGCCCCGACCCTCCCCCCGCAGTTCGAGAGCGACGAGAATTGGCCGGTGCCCGCGCTCGTGGTGAAGAAGAACGGCACGACGTACTACGTCCACGGCCTGCTGCACGGAGGGAAGGGCCACCCGACCGGCTGGAGGCAGACCCGGGCGCTCGCCCGGGAACTCGAGCGCCGCGGCCTTCCTCTATATTGGGAGCAGGGCCTCCCCGCCCACTACGGCTCCTCCTACGGCCGCGAGGCGCTCGACCACACCGCCGAGCCGGGCAAACCCGCCGCGCTGCGCGACGCGCCCAAGAGCGCGGTCCTAGAGGCGGCCTCCATGATCCTCCGCCGGCTGACGTGGACCGGCGTTCTCGCCGCCGCGCCGCTCGCCGCGCTCGCTCACGATCCCTCGAGCGTCCTCGGGTGGGCCGGACTCGCGCTCGCCGCCGTACCGATCTCCGAGCTGTGGACCGGCCTCCGCCGCCTGCAGGGGCTCCACATGTGGGCCGAGTCGAAGAACACGCCGCTCGCCGACGAAGCGCACAACGCGCTCACGCGCGTCAAAGCCGCCTTCGGAAAGCGCGTGAAGTTCGAGGATCTTTGGCGCGTCGATCTCCCCGCGCCGCTCAAGCTCGTAGAGCTCCCCAGAGTCGCGGAGCGTTCC
>JACRDR010000447.1 GCA_016212845.1 Elusimicrobiota bacterium | reverse complement strand
GGCTCGGCATCGACCCCGCCAACGCCGGACTCGCCGCCCTCATGTCGAAGAGCCGCGACGCCCGGCTCGACCGCGCCCGCAAGACGGTGGAGGCGCTCAACCGGCTTTCGCTCAAGATCACGCTCAAGGAGGTCCTCGTCCTAAAGGTGAACGCCCTTCGCAAGACCGACGGCAAGGGTCCCGTCGACCCGAACGCGTCCGAGGAGCAGCTGCTGGCGGAGGCCGGACCGATCACTCGCCCCGATCTCGCGCTCACGCTCGTCGCCAAGGGCTACGTCCGCAACACCCGCGAGGCCTTCGACAAGTATCTAGGCGACTCCGGCGAGGCGGCGCAGGAGCTCGACGGTCCCGGCTTCGCCGCGGCGATCGCCTCCATCCACGCGGCGGGGGGGATCGCGGTGCTCGCGCATCCGCATACGATCTACAAGTTCAAGGAGAAGCCCTACACGTACTCGGGGAAGACGTACCGCGACTTCAACACGGTGCTGTCGGACCTGCTCGAGGCCGGGCTCGACGGCGTGGAGCAGTACAAGCAGGGTCACGGCCCGGCGGACTTCATCGTCCGTATCGTGCGGGAATTCTCGGCCCGGTCGGGCCGCCGGGTCCTCCTGACCCCCGGCTCCGACTACCACGGCTCGAGCGGCGTGGGACAGCCCCATTTCGACGCGATCGGAGTGCCCTCGGACGAGGCCGACGCGATCCGGGCGGCCCTTCAAAAGACCTCCGGCGGCGGCGGCTCTCCCCGGGCGCGGGCCCTCGGCGAGGGGGAAATCTCCCGCATAGAAGCCAAAATCGGAGACCTCCGCCCTTTCTAGTCCGGCGTTGACAATCGGACGGCATCTGCTACATTTAGGGAGTCCGGCATGACTCCGACCCAGCTCGCCTCCCAGCCCGGCCGCCGCGTCCACCGTCTGCTCGAGCAGGTACAGCAGATCTTCATCGGCAAGGAAGACGTCGTGCGCCTGACGGTCGTGGCGCTCCTCGCGAAAGGCCATCTCCTGATCGAGGACGTGCCCGGCATCGGCAAGACCCTGCTCGGCGTGGCGCTCGCCCGGTCGATCCAGGCGACGTTCCACCGCATCCAGTTCACGAGCGACCTCCTGCCGTCGGACATCCTCGGCGTCTCGGTGCTCAACCAAAGCGAGCGCGCCTTCGAGTTCCGGCCCGGCCCGATCTTCAGCCACATCCTGCTCGCCGACGAGATCAACCGCTCGACGCCGAAGACCCAGTCCGCGCTGCTCGAGGCGATGAGCGAGCTGCAGGTGACGATGGATGGGACCACGCGCCCGCTTCCGGACCCGTTCCTCGTGCTCGCCACGCAGAACCCGGTCGAGTACCACGGCACCTACCCGCTGCCGGAGGCGCAGCTCGACCGCTTCCTCTTGCGCGTGCGCATCGGCTACCCCTCGCCCGAGGACGAGAAGCGCATCCTGCAGGGCATGGACCCCGCCGAGCGAGTCAAAGAGCTCGAGCCGATCCTGTCGTTGAGCGAAATCCGGAGTCTCCAGGCCGAGGCCGGCGCGGTCCGCGTCTCCGACGCCCTGCTGGATTACGCCGTGGCGCTCGCCGAGGCGACGCGCCGCCTGCCCTCGGTGAAGCTGGGACTCAGCCCCCGAGGCAGCCTCGCGCTGGTGCGCGCCGCGCGCGCGCACGCGTTCGTCGACGGCCGCGACTACTGCGTGCCCGACGATTTCAAGGCGGTCGCCGTCCCGGTGATGGCGCACCGCCTCCTGCTCGACACGAGCCTCCTCGGCGTCGCGCGCATCGCCGAATCCGAGGGCGTGGTCGAAGGCCTCCTGAAGAGCCTGCCCGCGCCGGGATGAAGTCGTTCCGCCCGACCCGGACCGGGCTCGGGTGCGCGCTCGCCGGCCTCCTGACGATCCTCTCCGCTCTCTCGACCGGCAACAACCTGCTGTACATCCTCTACAGCCAGCTCGTCGCGCTGTTCTTGATCTCCTGGTACTTCGGCCGCCGCAACCTGCGGGACGTGCGCATCTCCGCCCTCGACGCGCCGGGCGCCACGCGGGGCCGGACGGCGAGCTATCCGCTGCGCCTGGTCAACCACGGCGACGCCGCCCGCTTCAACCTGGACGTGCGCGGGACCGCGGTGCCGCGCCTCGAGGCGGGCTCCGCGCGCGACGTCTCCGTCCGGCTGAGCCTGCCGCACCGGGGGCTCAACCGCTTGGGCGACCTCGCGGTCGAGAGCGAGTTCCCGTTCGCGCTGTGGCGCCACCGCGAGAACGCGAGCGCTCCGGTGCTGCTCGCGGTGCCGGAGGCGCCCCGGGCCGGCCTCGGCGAGCTCGAGTCGCTCGGCGAAACGCGAGACGGCGCCGGAGGAACCACCGGCGGTCCGGGCGACGAGTTCTACGGCGCCCGGCATTACGACTCGGGCGACGACCCCCGGAAGGTGAACTGGAAGCTCACCGCGCGGACCGGAAACGTGTTCGTCAACGAATACCGCGCCCCCGGCGGAGGTCGCCGCACGGTGCGGCTGGCGCCCTCGCGCGACGTCGAGCTCGCGATCACCGCCGCCGCGGCGGCGTGCCGCGCCGGGATCGAGGACGGAGCCGAAGTGCGTCTGCTTACGCCCGGGCGAGAGGTCCCCTACGGACGCGGCCCCGGCCACCTGCAAAAGCTGCTGGAAGCCCTCGCGCTCGTCGGCGAAGGCGCGCGTCCCCGCGAGGCCCGGACGGCGTCCGAAGCGCCGGTTTCGGCGGAAAACGACGCCGCGCTTCGCTGGGTCACGCGCCTGGGCGGCATCTGGGTCTTCGCGTCGCTGTTCTTGATCGAGGAGTTGAACGGGGCGCCCCTCTTCGCCCTCACGCCTCTTCTGCTCGCCGGCCTTTGGCTCGAGAGGCGCGGGGGGCCTTGGCTGTCGAAGCGCGCGGGCGACGCCTTCTCGACGATCGTGCTCGCCTTCGGCTTGTTCGCCGACTGGAGATTGGCCGGAGTCACGGTCGCGACGAGCCACTTGGTGGCGTACGTCCTGCTCAACCGGTCCCTGACGGAGCCGGACGGCCGCCACGGCCTGACGTTCCTCGCCCACTTCCTCGCCTTCTTCCTCGTCTCGGGACAGACGATCAGCCTCGGCTATTTCGTCTTCTTTCTCGGCTACGGCGCGTACGCCGCGACCTGGCTGGCTTTCGCGCACGGCGCGCGCTGGAGCGACCGCGAGTCGTGGCGGCGTCCCGTGACCCGGCTCTGGCTGGCCTCTCTCGCCGCCGGCGTCGTGATCTTTCTGGTGACGCCGCGCGTCGAGCCCCGAGGGCAGCTGAACCCCGCCGCGGCGATGGGCTTGGACCGCCTCAAGACCGAGGCGCCGTCGGTCGCCGGCTTCACGGAGAACGTGGCGCTCGGCTACTTCGGCACGGTCAAGCGCTCGACGGTGAAGGCGCTGCGCGTCGCGCCGTATCCGCCGCCCGTCTCGCCCATGCCGATCTACGTCCGGGGCAACGCCTACGAGTCCTTCGACGGGCACTCGTGGACGAAGGCCCCGGCTCTCTTCCTGTACAAGAACGGCGACCGCGTGTTCCGCGCGGCCAACGGGCGCGCGTGGGGCCTGCGGCAGGGTCCGCTCCTGCGCTTCGGCCCGCCGACCGGGCGGGAGCGCGCCTACGACATCACGGTCTTTCCGCTGAACACCTCCGTCATTTTCTCGGTCGGCTCGCTCCGCGCCGTGCAGGAGGACAGCAGCGTCGACGCGTTCATGGACCATCTCGACAGCGGCTACTTCTCGGTGCCCTACGCCACCGGCGTGCGCTACCGCGCCTACGCCGATCCCGATGCCGGAGCGATCTGGCCGTCGATCATCGACACCCAGACGCTCCATCGCCGCTTCCTGCAGCTGCCGGCGGGCCTCGACCGGAGGGTGAACGCGCTCGCGCAGAAGCTGGCGGGCAAGAGCGCGACCGACGCCGACCGCGTCTGGGCGATCCGGGACCACCTGCGCGAGCATTACGGCTACTCGACGTTCGCGCGCGACGGCCGGGCCAACCTCGAGGAGTTCCTGTTCAAGACGAAGCGGGGGAACTGCGAGTACTTCGCGACCGCCGCGGCGATCCTCCTGCGCCAGGTCGGCGTGCCGACGCGTCTCGTGACCGGCTTCCACGTCTCCGAGTGGAACGAGTACGGCCGCTTCTACGACGTACGGCAGTCGCAGGCGCACGCCTGGACCGAGGCGCTCGTCAACGGGCGATGGATCACGGTCGACGCCACGCCCGGCGACGAGAGCCTGCTCGGCACCTTCGGCGACTGGTACAACAAGTACGTCGACGCGCTCGAGGCGAGATGGTACTCGAACGTCATCGGCTACGACCGCTTCGCGCAGCGCAACACGTTTTACCACGTCCGGCAGGACCTGCTGCGCATCCCGAGCGTAGACCGCAAGACGCTGGCCCTGCTGGCGGCGGCGGGGGGAATCCTGTGGTTTCTATGGTGGCTCGCGCACCGGAAGCCGCGCGACCGCGGCCTCTTCGCCCGGGCCGAGCGGCTTTGCGAGCGGGTCGGCCTCGCGAGGGCGCCCCACGTGACGCCGCTCGAGTTCGCGCGCGCGGCGCGGGCTCGCACGCCTGCCCTCGCGCCGCTCGAGGACCTGGCGCGCCTGCATTACCGGGATCGCTTCGGCCCCGGGCTCTCCGCAAACGAGCGAGCGCGGGCGGAGTCCCTGCTTCAAGACATCGGCGCCGTGGTAAAATAAAGGCTCGATGGACTCGCCGCGCCGCCTCCACGTCGTGACCTTCGGCTGCCAGATGTCGGCCGCCGACGGCGACGAACTCGCCCGCCCGCTCCTCGAGCGGGGCCTGTCGATCACCGAGACTCCGGACGACGCCGACGCGATCATCGTCAACACGTGTACCGTCCGCCAGCACGCGGAGGACCGCGCGGTCTCCCTCATCGGCCGCCTGCGCCCGTGGAAGGAGGCCCGGCCCGAGCGCTTCCTCGTGATCGCCGGCTGCGCGGCCGAGCGCCTGGGCGAGTGGATCCAGAAGCGCTTTCCCTACGTCGACCTCGTGGTGGGGGCGAAGTCGATCGAGCAGTATCCGGCGATCCTCGAGCAGGCGCTGGAAGAGCGCTTCGACTGGACCGAAGCCGACGGCCCGGCCCCGGCGTCGGAGGCGAGCGTCTCCTCCTACGTGACGATCATGCGCGGCTGCAACTACTCCTGCACCTACTGCATCGTCCCGTCGGTGCGCGGCCGCGAATTGTACCGGCCATTCGAGACGATCCTGAGCGAGACCCGCCGCCGCGTGGACGCCGGAGCGAAGGAGATCATGCTGCTCGGGCAGACGGTCAACAGCTGGCGGGCGGACGGCCGCGACTTCGCCGACCTCCTGCGCGCCGTCGGCGCGGTCGACGGCGTCCGGCGCGTGCGCTTCATGAGCCCGCACCCGTTGTTCGTGGGCGAGCGGATGATCGCGGCCATGGCCGAAACTCCGGCGATCAGCCCGCACCTCCACCTGCCGCTTCAGTCGGGCTCCGATCCGGTCTTGAAGCGGATGCGCCGCAACTACACCGCCGCCGAGTTTCTGGAGAAGGCCGCGGCCTTCCGCCGGGCCGTGCCGGGCGCGGCGGTCAGCACCGACGTCATCGCCGGCTTCCCGGGCGAGACCGAGGCGGATTTCCAAGCGACGCTCGACGCCGCCCGGGAGCTCGATCCGTCGTTCACCTACTGCTTCAAGTTTTCTCCGCGTCAGGGCACGGACGCCGCCGGCTACGGCGAGACCGTGGAGGAAGCGGTGAAG
>JACRDR010000446.1 GCA_016212845.1 Elusimicrobiota bacterium | reverse complement strand
CGCCCTGGGTCCACACGAGGCCGGCGCCCACGGTCTTCGAGATCGCCTGCGCGGCGCGCGTGCCGATCTTGCGGAAGAAACCCTTCGACGGCTTCCCGGCGTAGGGCAGCTCGACCGCCTCGATGAGCTCGCCGGCGGCCAGCGTCGTCTTCTTCACGCCGGCGAAGAGCTCGAGGACCGGGACCCGGCGCCGGCCGAAAGCGGAGGCGACGAGCGCGACCGCGTTATAGACCGCCAAGGCCGGGAAGGTGTCGCCCGCGGGCGAGGCGTTGGCGAGGTTGCCGCCGATCGTGCCGCGATTTTGAATCTGCGCGGCGCCGATCGTCGAGCACGCCTGGGCCAGCAGCGGAAAATTCTTCGAGACGACCGGGTGCTCCTGGATCTGGGAGTGGGTCACGAGCGCGCCGAGTCGCGCGGCCTCGGTCGAGACGCGGATTTTGGACCACTCCCCGAGCCTCGAGAGGTCGAGCACGGTGCGCCCGTTGAGGAGCCCCATGTTCCAGAGCACCATGACGTCGGTGCCGCCGGCCAAGGGCAGGGCCTGCGGACGCTTGGCGTAGAGCGCGAGCGCCTCGGCGGCGTTCGCCGGGCGGAGCAGCTCCATCGTGGCGCTATCGCCGCGCACGCTTCTTCCCCCCCTTCTTCTTGGTCGCGGCCAAAACGGAGTCGACGATGTGCTGATAGCCGGTGCAGCGGCAGAGGTTCCCCGCGAGCGCCTGGCGGCAGGTCGCGTCGTTCTTCGGACCCGGCGCCTCCGCCCAGCAGGCGGCGGAGACGATCATGCCCGGCGTGCAGATGCCGCACTGGGCGCCGCCGTGCTCGAGAAACGCCTTCTGCATCGGGTGGAGCTTGCCGGGCGTTCCGAAAGATTCGATGGTCCGGACTTCCTTGCCCTCCGCCTGGGCGACGGGGATGAGGCAGGAGTTCACGGTCCGGCCGTCGAGCACGACGGTGCAGGCGCCGCACTCGCCCTCGCCGCAGCCTTCCTTCGTGCCGGTGAGCGCGAAGTCCTCGCGCAAGACGTCGATGAGCCGCTTAAAGGGATTGCCCGCGTAGTCGCGGGACTTGCCGTTGACGGTCAGCTTCACGAGACGAGCTCCAGCACATGCTCCGGGAGCACGGGCAATTTGGCCGGCCACTTGCCGATCGCCTGGGCGACCGCGTTGCAGACGGCGGGGCCGGGCGAGTCCATCGGCAGCTCGCCGACGCCCTTGGCGCCGAACGGGCCTCCTTTATAAGGCTTCTCCACGATCGCGACCTTGAAGGGCGGCGTGTCGGCCGAGGTCGGGATGATGTAGTTGGTGAGCGAGGCGTTCGCCATGCCGCCGTCCTTCATGACCACGTTCTCGAGCAGCGCGTAGCCGAGCCCCTGCACCACGCCGCCGATGATCTGGCCCTCGGCGAAAAGCGGATGCACCGCCTTGCCGATGTCCTGCGCGGTAAAGACCTCGCGAAGCCGCACCTCGTAAGTGGAGCGGTCGATCTCGAGATCCGCGATCGCGCAGCCGTAGGAGAAGCACCCGTAGGCGTCGCCCTTGTACGCCTTGTCGTCCCACTTGACCCAGTCGGGCTGCTCGTACTTGGCGATGAAGACGCGCTCGGGCTTGCCTTCGCAGAGCGCGGCGGCCGCGGCCTTGAGCTTTTTGGCGTCCGTGAAGCTGCCGCCGGCGGCGAGGACCGCGTCCTTGAGCCGGCCGGCCGCGCGGTGCACGAGCCCGCCGACGACCATGCACGTGCGGCTCGCGACGGTTGGGCCGCTGTTCGGCACGACGTGCGTATCGGGGACCGCAACGTCGACCCTCTCGAGAGGCAGGCCGAGGGTATCGGCGGCGATCTGCGCGAAGATGGTGTTGGTGCCCTGGCCGATCTCGGTGTTGGCGGCGAGCACGCGGACCCGGCCCTCGCGGTCGATCGCCACTCCGGCCTCGCTGGCGAGATACACCTCGCCGGCGCCGGTGAAGCCGCCGCCGTGGTGCACGAGCGCGACGCCGAGGCCGCGCCAGGTCGGCTTTTTCGCCTTGTTCCAGGCGGCATAGGCCTTGCGCTTCTTGGCCCAGCCGCTCATGCGCACGGTCTTCTCGAGCACCTCCGCGGTGCCGAGGCTGATCCCCATGACTTGGCCGGTGTGCGTGATCGAGCCTTCACGGAACATGTTGCGGCGGCGCATCTCGACCGGGTCGAGGCCGGCCAGGGCCGCGAGCCGGTCCATGTGCACTTCCGCGGCGAAAAGGGTTTGGGGCGCGCCGAAGCCGCGGAAGGCGCCGTTGGGCGGCGTGTTCGTCTCGACCGCGCGGGCGCGGACCCGGACGTTCGGGCACTCGTAGGGGCCGGTGGCGTGCAGGGCTCCCCGCGAGAGCACGACCGGGGAAAGCGTCATGTAAGCGCCGCCGTCCATGACGACGTCGATATCCTGCGCGACGAGCCGGCCGTCTTTGGCGATACCGGCCTTGAAGCGGACGCGGCACGGATGGCGCTTCGTCGTCGCCGCCATATCCTCGGAGCGGTCGTAGATCATCTTCACCGGGCGCTTCGCCTTCGTCGCGAGGAGGCCGGCGTGGCCCGCGAGCATCGACGGGTACTCTTCCTTGCCGCCGAAGCCGCCGCCCGTGGTCGCCTGAATCACGCGCACGCGCTCGTCCGGGAGCGCAAATATCGCCTTGAGCGCCTTCTGGATGTAGTACGGGCACTGCATCGAGCCGTGGGCGACGAGCGTGCCGTCGGACTCCACCCGGGCGACCATGCCGTTGTTCTCGATGTAGGTCTGCTCTTGGTGCGGCACCCAGTACTCGCCCTCGAGGATCTTCCAGGCCTTCTTGAAGCCGGCGGCGGGGTCGCCTTTTTCGATGAGGATATCCTTGAAGACGCGGCCGCCGCCGTCGATGTCGAAATTGGGGGTCTCCGCTTCGTACTCGACCTTCACGTGCGAAAGCGCCTGATAGGCCTTCTCGCGGGACGGATGAGCGATCAGCAGGATCGGCTCGTATTTGTGCCGCACGACGCCGTCCGCCAGGAGCGGCTGGTCGTTCTCGAGCAGCGTGACGTAGTTGCCGCCGGGGATGTCGGAGGCGCGCGCGATCACGCTCTCTTCCCAAGGGACGGACTTGTCGAACTCGATCGACTTGATGCGGCCCTTGGCGACCGAGGAGCGGAGGGTAACGCCGTGGAGGCAACCGTCGATCGCGTAGTCGTCGATGTAGCGCGCGAGGCCGCAGACCTTCTCGGTCCCTTCGCGGCGGATCGGGCTTGTCCCTACCGAGCCTTTCGGCACCCCCGCTAGATACTAAATTAGCGGGAGGGTTGTTCGGTCTTTTGGCGGACGAGCGCGTTGATCATCAGGCTCGAGAGCACGACGAACGCTCCGTAGCAGGCCTGCTCGCCCCACTCCAGCGGCGTGCCGCCGTGAGCGTGGAGGCCGTAGCGGACGAGGATGAAGACCGCGACGATCATGGACACCGACATCGTCTCCCCGGCGGTCGAGTAGATCGCGGTCGCGAGCGGGCTGAGCGCCAGGAGCAGCCACGCGGGCGTCCAGTAGCCGCCGAGCATCCACACGATCGCGGCGTTGCACGCGAGGTTCACCCAGATGCGGCTCTTGATGAAGGAAGAGGTGCTGCCCTTCGCCGACTCCAGGTACCGGTTCGCCGCCAGGTTGAAGAACGCGCCGAAGACGAGCAGGCCGAAGCTGATCCGGCCGGTCCAGCCTTCCGGCGTGCCGAGGATGACTCCGAGACAGACCGTCATGACCGCGAACGGCATCGCATAGCGGTTCACGAGCAGGGCCCGTTCGCGCGACGCGGCGGTCAGTATTGGCTCCATAGATTCCCCTTGGTGTCGGTGTGGGTGCAGGCGATGTAGATCTTACCCCAGTTAGAGCCGGAATTCACGTACGCCCAGCGTCCGGAGTCCTCGCTGCCCGCGTCCTCGACGTAATCCACGACGCGCGACTTGTCGTGGACGATCGTATAGGCGGCCAGCGGCTGGCTCAGGTACTTGTTGCCGGGGGTCAGAAGCGGGGTGAGGTCCGACGGATAGAGGCCATCGTGGTCGGCGTAGTAGACGCTCAGCGCGCTGCGCATGACGCCCAGGTTGCCCTTGGTGCTGCCCTCGTTGGCCTGCCGGATGGTGCTGGCGAACCGGGGGATGGCGATGGCGGCGAGCGTGCCGACGATGGCTACGACCACCATCAACTCGATGAGGGTGAACCCGGCCCGGCGCATCCATCGATTCTAGCCTGCCGTCATGAAAACGTCAATGAAAAACCGATGATTTGTCGCATCATTTGAGCCGCATTCCGGCACATTGAAAATGTAACAACCCGGAGGTAAACTTCGAGATATGGCCGCCCTGCCGACCGAGCGGGAAATGCGCTCGTTGGTGACGCTCCTCGATGACGAGGACCCACGGAGCGTGGCCCTGGTCGAGACGAAAATTCTCGGCTTGGGCGACCACGCCATTCCGTTCTTAGAGGAAGCGCACGACCGCCTGGGACCGCAGTTTCGGGTCCGGCTCGACGGGCTCTTGAGCGAGATCCGCTTCCGTTCTCTGGAGGCCGAATTCACCCGCCTCTCCGCCCTCCCGGAGCCGGACTTGGAGGAAGGGGTCTTCCTGCTCGCGCGCTTCGGCCGCCCGGTGCTCGATCCCGCGCCTTACCGCCGGTGGCTCGACGAAGTCGCCGCTTCCATACGGGGCTCGGCGCCCTCGGATGAACCCTACCCGGTGCTCCACCGCCTCGCCGTCCACCTATTCCAAGAGCTCGGGTTCAAAGGCAACTCGGCGCGCTACTACGACCCGTCCAACTCCTTCCTCGACCGCGTGATCGACACCAAGCTCGGCATCCCGATCTCGTTGTCCGTCCTCGTCCTCCTGCTGGCGAAGCGCCTTGGGCTCCCGGTCGAGGGCGCCGGCCTCCCGGGCCATTACATGGTGCGAGTCACGCTGCCCGCCCAGATCGTATTCCTCGACGCGTTCCACCAAGGCCGCCTTCTGACCCAAAACCAGTGCCGGCATTTCCTTCTGCGGTCCGGCTACGCCTTTCGGGAAGAGTTCCTGAGGCCCTCGGGTCCGCGCGAGACTCTCGCCCGGATGATGCGCAACCTCCTGTCGGTGTACCAGCGCAGCGGGCAGAGCGCCCAGGCGGAGAAGCTCTCCACCTTGGTCGAACTCGTGCTGACCCGCGGACGGAGACAATAATCTAGAATGCTTCGCGTGCTGCGGCTCGGCTTGCTGTCCCTCCTCGCCCTCGGTCTCGCGATCGAGGCCGGCGCCATCCGCCCGATCACGCCCCCCGCGCCGGAGCTGCCGGCGAACCACGCGTGGCTCAACGGAGCGGAGCTCAACTTGGCCAAGCTCCGCGGCCGCCGAATCGTGCTCGTCGCCTTCATCAACACCGCGTCGATGAACTCGGTGCGCACGCTCCCCATCCTCAACACCTGGTGGGAGCGCTACAACCTCTCCGGCCTCATGATCGTCGGCGTGCACACCCCGGACTTCGACTTCGACAACGACCCGATCACCGTGAAAGCCGCGCTCAAGCGCTTCGGCGTCCGGTTCCCGGTCGTGCTCGACAACGACGGTCTCGTGTGGAAGGCGTTCGCCAACGAGGGCTGGCCCGGCTTCTACCTCGTCGACCACAAGGGCCTGATCGTCTTCGACCGCGTGGGCGAGGGCGGCTACAAGGAGTTCGAGACCGAGATCCGCGAGGCGCTCAACCGCTTCAACCGCTACTGGGCGCCCGAAAAGCTCGCGCTCGTCGACGACCTGCCGAAGAAGGACTGCCGGGAGGCGACCAAGCCCGTCTACATGGGGGCGAGACGCGGCCAGACCATCAATTGGAACGTCACGCCCGAGCGCGGGCGCGACCTCATCGGCGCGCGCGACGGCGAGACGGGCTATAAGGGCAAGTGGACGGTGGAGCGCGACTCGATTCGGATCGGCATGGACAACCCGGCGCTCAACGCATTCTCGCGGGTGATCTACCGCGGCGCCGCGGGCTACGCGATCTTCGGCAAGAGCGGGCGCGCGGGCCGCATCTTCCTGAAGCAGGACGATTTCTGGCTGCACGCCGGCAACGCCGGCCCCGACGTCGAATGGGACGACCAGGACCGCAGCTTCGTGCGCGTGAAGGAAACCCGGGTGTTCTCGGTCGTCAAAAACGAGGACGACGACATGCACGAGCTCACCATCCTCCCCGAGTCGGAGGATAGCCGCGCCTTCGGCTTCGAGTTCTCGAACTTCTGCCAAGCGCCCCCGGGCCGGGGATGACCTCGCCGGACCATCCGTTCGCGAGGCACCACCGCCTCGTCCCGTACTTCTTCTTCGGCGTCTTCCTGCTCGTCCTCTGGGAGCTGCTCAAGGTGATGTCTCCGTTCTACATCTCCGTGCTCGGCTCGGCGCTCGTCGCGCTCATGGTGCACCCTCTCCATGAGCGCGTGCGCGCGCGCGTGAAGCGAAGGGCGCTCGCCGCGGCGGCCACGACCACGCTGGCCGTGCTGCTCGTGGTGGCGCCGTGCCTCCTGTTCGGCTGGGCGTTCCTCAAGGACGCCGAGCGGCTTTATCCGACGGCCGGAGCTTGGTTGGAGGAGCTGCGGCGCTGGGAAGCGGGCGAGGTGCGGCTGCCGGGCGGCGAGCTGATCCGCGCGCTTTCGGAAACGTGGCACCTGGATCTCGAGGACATCGCGCTCAAGAACCTGGCGGAGCTGCGCGGCGACGTCGCCCAGCTCGCCGCGAGCGCCATCGCGAACACCTTTTTCGTGCTGGTCAACGTCACGCTGCTGGCCTTCATGCTGTTCTTCTTCCTGCGGGACGGGGAGACCATGCTCGGCCGGGTCGTCGAACTCGTCCCGATGGCGCCGTCCCACAAAGAGGCCATTCTTTCTCGCCTGCGCGTCACGCTCGTCGGCCTCGTGCGCGGCGTCTTCGGCCTCGCGATCGCCCAGGGAGT
>JACRDR010000443.1 GCA_016212845.1 Elusimicrobiota bacterium | reverse complement strand
TCCGCCGGCCATGAAGTCGATGCTGCTGCGCGCGACAGTGCGCCCTTCCCTAGTCGCGGTCTGGGGGACCTGGGTCGAGCTGGACTCTAGGTTCACGGGGCTCAACGCGGCCCCGGGACGGGCGATCAAGGTCCACGGCGTTCAGTTTCTCGGTCCGGCGCCCGCCAGCCGCAGCGGCGACGATTCTCAAGAGCTCCTCGGGGAATAAATGGCGCGCCAATCCTGCTCCGCCTGCCGGAAGGTGATCGAGGTCGAGCCTCCCGTTTGTCCCGCGTGCCGCGCCGCCCAGCCGGAGCGGGCCGAAGGCGCCGGGGCGCGCGTCTTCGCCCGCCTGGGAGCGGCGGCGGCCGGAGCGCTCCTAGCGGGAGGGCTCGTCCTATTTCTGCGCCCGCCTCGCATCGTCAGCTCCGTCGAACCCGGGCCCGGCGCCGTCGCGCTGAAGGCGCGCCTCGACGCCCTCAAGCGCGACGGAAAGAATCCCCTCACGCCGATCGAGGACGCGATCGCCGACCCGGCGCGCTACGCCGGCCGTCGCGGCACGATCGTCGCGGCCCTGCTCAACGTGAACGGCCGGACCGCCGCGATCCAAGGGCTCGGGCCGCTGTCGAATTTCGAGCTGGAGTCGGACGCCGCCTTGCCTTCGTCCGCCGGACGCCCGTGGGTCGTCGCGCGCGGCGCGTGGAGGAGAGCCTCCCCGAGCCAACGCTGCCCGCTGGTGTTCGCGGCCGAAAGCGTCGAGCCTCTGGGCGAAGCTACGAACACGGACATCGCGGACGTCCTCGGCGTGCGGGACTAGCCTGCTAGTTCTCTTTTCCAAGATCGGCGGGCGGCAGGGCGGGAGGCGGGAGGGTGTTGGAAAGAGCCGCTTCTTCCTGGCCGAAGCGCTCGATCTTGCCGACCGACTGCTCCAGGCGCTTGAAGCTGGCCCCGGAGATCTCGTCGTAGGCCGACTGCGTCCGGCCGAGCTGCTCGCCGAGCTTGCCGAAGCGCTCCTGGAACTTCTCGAAATTCTGCTTGAAGGCCGCGACCAGGCCGATGACTTCCCGGGTGGCGCGGGTGAAGCGGAAGTTGTCGTGCGCCTGCCGGACCACCGCGAGGACCGCGTAGAGGGTGGACGGGGAGCACAGCACCACCTTCTTGGACAGCGCGTCGTCGAGCAGTCCCGGCGCGCTCTCGTGCAGAAAGCCGTAGACCTGCTCGTTGGGGATGAAGCCGAGGACGTAGTCGAGCGTCCCCTCCTCGGGGTTCACGTAGTCGCGGGAGCTGAGCTCTTTGACGCGCGCCTTCGCGTCGCGGACGAACTCGGTCTTGAAGCGCTCGCGCTCGGGCCCCTCGGCGTCGGCCATGCGGACGTAGTTGTCGAGCGGGAACTTCACGTCCATGTGGAGCTTCCGCCCGTCGGGCAGGAGAAAGGTGAAATCGGGGCGGCGCGCGGCGCTGTCCTGCACGCGGTTGCGCTCGTACTGGATGTGCTCCTGGAGGCCCGCGGCGCGCAGGATGTCGTCGGCCATCCGCTCGCCCCACTGGCCCCGGGTGCGGGAGTTCGACAGCATCGAATGAAGCCCCTCGGTCGCCTCGCGGAGCTGGTCGGTGGAAGCGAGCGCGCGCTTGAGCTGCTCCTCGAGCGACCCGAACTTCTTCTCGCGGTCCTTCTCGAGGGAGCGGACGAGTTCCTCGGCGGACTTGAGGCGCTCGGATAGCTGCCCGACCGCGCTCTCGACCGCCTGCCGGCGCTCGTCGAGCTCGGCGGAGGCCTTCGCGCGATCGGCGTTGAGCCGCTCGGTCGCGAGCTCCAAAAGCTGGCCGGTGGCCTTCGAGAGCGTCTCTTGGGAGACGAGCGCGAATTGGCCCTTCAGGTCTTCCCGCTCCTGGACCCGCTCGGCCTCGGACTTCTTGCGCATCGAGAAGGCGACCGCGTAGACGCCCAGAGCGCCGAGCACCGCGCCCAGGACGGCGGCGCAAAGCACCCAGAGAACCGCGGGGCTCACCGGGCGACCGCCATGCCGGGCCGCAAGCGGCGCAGCTTGGCGAGATCCGAGAGCCGGGTTTCCTCGGTCTTCATCGTACGGCCGGTCTCGAGGTACAAGACGAGCTTGGCGAGGCAGTCCTCCCAGAGGCGCTGCCAGGTGCCGTAGCGGGAGTCGAAGGAGTCGGCGGTGGAAAAGCCCGCGTGAAGCACGGTGACGGTCGAGCCGCCCTTCCTTTCCTCGATAAAGAAGGTCACCAAAGGCGGAACGCCGCGGGCCGGGGCCGACCACATCCAGGCGGCCTTCTTGCCGGGGTCCAAATCGACGAACGCCCCGCGGGCCTCGCGCTGGGGCCCTTCGGCGATCGCCGGCCAGATCAGCCGCACCCGGCCTCCGTTGCGAGCGTCGGTCTCGGCCCGCTCCGTCCACCAGGAGCACAGCTCCCGGGCGGACGTCAGGGTGCGCCAGACGCGGTCGGGCCGGGCCTTAACGGGTACGGAAAGGCGGATATCGCGGTGTCGGAATCTCGGCGGGGTCACGTTCGGCGCGGGGAAAGACGCTCCATTGTAACATGGGCGAATCCCCTACGCCAGGGGGACCAGAGGACCCACCGTCGACGGTACCCCCCGGCCCTTTCGACGGGGGGCTCCAAAACCCACACTTAGGGCATGAGCCCGGCTTGGCGGAAGTGGGTGGCGGCGTCGCTCTCCTCGGCGATCGTCGTACTCTCTCCCGGAATCCTGCCCTACGAGGCGTTCGCTCAGACCGTCGGCTCCCAGGCCGGGGTCGGCACTTCCGTTTCCGGCGTGGGTTCGGCCGGGGCCGCCGGGCAGTCCGCGGGCGGCACGCTCCAGCTCTCCGGCCCCAACCTCGCGCTCCAGCTTCCCAACGCCGGCCTCGTCTCCCCTACCTCTATAATGGGAGCGGGGATGACCCAGCGAGGCGCCAAGGCGACCTCGATCGGCCTGGTCGCTTACAACGCGCCGGCATCCTTGGCCCTCTCCGGGGCCGCGCCTCGGCAGGTCCGCGCGGCCGCCGCCGCTTCTTCCGACCGCTCGCTCGTCTCCGGCCTCGCGGCCGCGAGCGAGACCGCCGCCGTCCGGCCCCAAGGCACCGTCGCCCGGGCCCGCACCGCGGTCGCCCAATTCGGAAAAACCGTCGCGGGCCGCATCGGCGGCCCGAAGCTCACCGAGCGCCTCGGGCAGGTGTTCGAAAACGGCCGAGTCGCCGCGGCCGAAAGCGACGACGTACAGGGCAAGGAAGGCGATGGAAAATCCCCGGCCGGACTGACCCCCGCCGCTCCGCAGCCGTCGATGGAGCACACGCGGCCGCCGGCCCCGGCCAAGACCGAGGCCCGCGCGTTCGCCCGCGATTTCTACGAGGTCTTCGCCGCGCCGCTGGTGGGCGCCGCCAAGACGCTCGCCTACCCGCTCCGCCACCCGTTCGTCTCCGGGAAGGCGGTCCTGAGCGCGCTGCGCCACCCGGTTCAATCGGCCAAGGCCTTCGTGAGCAGCGCCACGGGCGGCGCGGCCGCCACCCTCAACGAGCTCAACTCCAGCGAGAAGGCGTACCTGGCCGGCCAAGCGGTGTTCCTCTTCGCGATCAGCGTGTACCTGGCGTCCCTGCCGCTGCTCGTCAACGCGCTGACTGGCGACCCGGCGATGACCGGCGTGGCCCGCGCGGTGCACTACTGGAGCTTCGCGGCGGCGTCCTTGGTGTCCGGCCGCATCGTTCGCAGCACGCCCATGAAGGGCATCCTGGGCGGCGGCTCCGCGGCGCGGGCCGTGCTTTTCGGCGCGATCGGCCTGCTGGCGATCTCGCACATGCTCCCGTGGAACCTCTTCCTGGTGCTGATCGGCGCCAACGCGCTGATCGTAGCGCTGGTCCACCTCGTCGACATCGACACCAACGGCGCCAAGAAGATCTTCGGCTCCGACGAAAAGATCGAGAAGGCCGGCTACATCTACGACTTCATCTACTACGGCATGATGCTCGTCGTCCCGCCGCTGCTAGGCCTCGGCATGGACGCGATCGACAAGCAGTTCGGCGC
>JACRDR010000440.1 GCA_016212845.1 Elusimicrobiota bacterium | reverse complement strand
TATCGGAGATCCCCGGCCCTTCGACGGAGAATCGGAGGTACTGCCCGTTGGACACGTAGTTGCAGCGGCCGCCTTCCTTCTTGGGATCCGATCCCACGAGCCAAGCGCCGGGTCCGGCCGGGCTCACGAGCGCCGGGGCGCCCTTGTAGTTCGCTTGGCGCGACGCGCGGAAGTACGGCTCAAAGACGTCTCCCACTCCCGCGTCGACGTCGAGGTGGCCGCAACGGAGGCGGTGCTCGTTTCGCGCCGTGAACCCCGAGGTCGCGGACTTGAGCGTGACGGTCAATCCTTCTTCGGCCTCGACGACGATCTTGTGCTTGGTGGACGCCGCGATGGGCGCGTTCGAAGCGGCTGCTTGGGCTCGGGCGGCGCCGAGGAACTCGACGGCGTCGAATTCGGCGCGGGCCTTATACGGAAAGCACGACAGCACGAACGCCACGGCGAGGACACTCTTCATGAACGCCATCCTGCCGGGCATCCGAAGTATAGGGCGCTCCCGGAATTCCGGCATGGGCCGAAGGACCGAACGGTCGGGACCGTTGGGCCCATCCGATGATCAGCGAGTCCGGGTATCATTGCCGGACATGGGTTCCGCTCTAACCCTTTTGGCGGCCGTCGCGCTGGCGCAGACGAAGGTCCAGACCGCGCCCGTGCCGATCGCGCCGGGCATCGCGAGCCCCGTCTTGTCGCCCGGGCCCGCGGCGGCGCCTCTCGCGGGGTCTCTCCTCCAGCTTTCCCAGGCCGCGCTCCTTCAGCTACCCCAGCCGCTCGTCTCCGCTCGCGGCCTCGCCCGACCCGCGCGCGCGACGCCGCTCGCCGGCGAGTCGAAAGCTTCCGGCCTCCTCGGCCGCCTCGAGCTCGCGGTCGGACGCATGCTCGGGCAGGGCGCGCCCGCGGCCGAACCCGACGACGCGCTGCGCGGGATCTTCGGGGAGCGGGCGGATAAGGGCGATGCCGTCGAGCCCGGCGCGGGGCCTAGGTCCGGCCTCGACTATTCCTCCGTCGACCGTTCGGTCCGCCCTCAGGACGATCTCTTCCGCTACGCCAACGGCGCGTGGCTCAATTCGTACCGGATGCCCGCCGACAAGAGCCGCTTCGGCTCCTTCGACCTCCTTTCCGACAAGTCCGAGGAGGCGGTGAAAGCGATCGTCGACGAGGCCTCGAGGCAGCAGGGCGCCGACGCCCGAAAGATCGCCGGGCTCTACCGCAGCTTCATGGACGAGGAGCGCATCGAGGCGCAGGGGCTCAAACCGCTCGAGCGCCGCCTGCGGGCGATCGAGGCGCTGAAATCGAAAGCCCAGCTTCCTCGCTTTTTCGGGGCGGGGATGGCGGAGGGCGGGGCGTCGCCGGTGGCTTTCGGCGTCGGCCAGGACGCGAAGGACCCGGACCGCAACCTCGGCGGGCTCGGGCAGTCGGGCCTCGGGCTGCCGGAGCGCGAGTACTATTTCAAGGAAGGCGAGGATTACGACCACATCCGGACCAAGTACGTCGAGTATCTCGCCAAGCTCTTCACGCTGGCGGGCGACGCCGACGGCGCGGCGAAGGCCCGGCGCGTGTACGCGCTCGAGAAGAAGCTCGCCGAGCACCACTGGACGCTCGAGCAGAACCGCGACGTCGAGAAGACGTACAACAAGATCGCGATCGACGGGCTCGCCGCTCTGGCGCCGGGCTTCGACTGGAAGCGCTTCCTGCTCGCGGCCGGGCTCGCCAAGACCGAGACGCACGTCGACGTCGGCCAGCCGTCGTATTTGACCGGCTTCGCCGAGGTGCTGGGACGGACCTCCCTCGAGGACTGGAAGCTCTATCTGCGCGTGCACGAGATCGCCGGCTCGGCGCCGTATCTGCCGAAGGCCTTCGTCGACGCTCGTTTCGATTTCCTCGGCCGGACCTTGAGCGGCCAGCCTGAGCCGCGGCCCCGCTGGAAGCGCGGCGTCACCTTCGTCGACGGCGCGATGGGGGAGGCGGTCGGCAAACTCTACGTCGAGCGGCACTTCCCGCCCGAGGCCGCGGCCCGCGCCCGCAAGCTGGTGGACAACGTGGTCGCCGCCTACCGCGCGCGCATCGAGGAAGTCGACTGGATGGACCCCGCGACGAAGGCGAAGGCGCTCGAGAAGCTGGACCGCCTCACCGTGAAGATCGGCTATCCCGAAAAGACGCGCGACTACTCGAAGCTCGAAGTGCGCGCCGACGATCTGCTCGGCAACATTCGCCGCTCCAATCGCCTGGACTGGCGCCGGATGCTCGCCAAGCAGGGCAAGCCGGTCGACCGCAGCGAGTGGGGCATGACGCCGCACACGGTGAACGCCTACTACATGCCGGTCTGGAACGAGATCGTATTCCCGGCGGCGATCCTGCAGGCGCCTTTCTTCAACCCCGAGGCGGACGACGCCGTGAACTACGCCTCGATCGGGGCGATCATCGGCCACGAGATCAGCCACGGTTTCGACGACGCTGGCTCGAAGTTCGACGCGTCCGGCAAGCTCCACGATTGGTGGACGCCGCGGGATCGCGAGCAATGGGAAGCGAAAGGCCGGCGGCTGATCGATCAGGCGAACGCCTACGAGGTCCTGCCGGGCAAGTTCATCAACGGCATCAATACGCTGGGAGAAAACATCGCCGACCTCGGAGGCCTGACCATCGCCTACGACGCGTACCGGCTCTCGCTGGGCGGGAAAGAAGCGCCGGTGATCGACGGCCTCACGGGCGACCAGCGGTTCTTTTTGGGCTGGGCGCAGGGCTGGAAGACCGCGATCCGCGACGAGGCGATGGCGATGCAGCTGGCCACCGACGAGCATCCTCCAGAGTCCTTCCGCGTGAACGTCGTGGCCTCGAACCTCGAGGCCTTCCATCGCGCCTTCGGCCTCAAGCCGGGCGACAAGCTCTACCGAGCCCCCGCCGACCGCGCCAAGATCTGGTAACAACTTAAGCCTGGGGTCAGACCCCAGGCTTAAGTTATTCTTCCCACTCTTTCGAGCGGTCGTCTTTGAGGGGCGCGGGGGACGGCTGCTCGGGCGTGCGTCCCGGAGTCATCGGGCGCCGGGCGCCCTTAGCCAGGCCCGGCAGGAGCGGCTTGCCGTAGAGCTCCTCGATGCGGTCCACGACCGTCTGAAACGCGGGGGGGGGGTCGCCGTAGACCGACACGACCTTCTTGCCTTCGTCCGGTACCAGCTCGAGACGCCACGAGGTCGTGCCGTTCTCGCTCTCCGCGTAGCGCTCCTCCAGCTCGAAGAAACCCGCGTGGCCGGCGTCCCGAAGGAGATTCGCGACCGCCTTCTTCCCGAGCTTCTTGATGACGCGGCGCGGCTTTCGCGCCACGTCGTCGGGGATCTCCTCCCGGAGCTTGAGCGTGCCTTTGGCGTCGATCGTGACCCAGACGCTCGCGCGATAGCCGTGGATCTTGAGATTGACGACCGTGGGGGCCGGGGGTTCCTTCGCCCGGGCGGGGGCGGCGAGCAGCAGCGCGAGGGCTAGCGCTTCCACTTGATCGTGCAGCCGATCGCGTGGGTCTCGGGCTCGCGGACCGGCTTGCCGGCTAGGAGATCCTCGAGCGCGTCGCGCAGGAAGCGCTTCGTCACCTTCGCGGGCTCCTGCCAGTTGTCGTCGATCTTGCCCGTGTAGGCGAGCCGGCGGTCGGGGCCGAAAACGAAGAGATGCGGCGTGTGGGTCGCGCCGTAGGCTTTGGCGGCCTGCTGGCTCTCGTCGTGGAGATAGGGGAAATTGAAGCCGAGTTCCTCGGCGCGGGCCTTCATCGCGTCGAAGGAGTCGTCGGGGTAGTTCACGGCGTCGTTGGAGTTGATCGCGACGAGGCGCACGCCGCGCGCCGCGTAGTCCTTCTGCAGCTCGATCATGCGGCCCTCGTAGGCCTGCACGTACGGGCAGTGGTTGCAGGAGAAGACCACGACGAGCGCCTTCGCGTCCTTGAAGGAAGCCAGGGCATACGTCTTGCCGTCGACGCCGGGGAGGGAGAAGTCGGGCGCCGTCTTCACTTGGGCACCACCGGCGTCACGAGGCCGGGTCCGCGGACGCCGAATCGGGACGCGAACGCCGCGCCGAGGGCGAGGATGAGCGTCGCGAGCCGGGCGAGCCAGCGCACGAGCGGCACGAAGCCGAGGATTTTCAGCGCGAGGAGGCCGACCACGATCGAGACGACCGCGCTGTCCCACTTGCCTTCTCCCGCCCTCGTGCCGATCCAAAAGCCGAGCGCGACCGAGCCCCACACGTAGCCGGCGGCGCCGACGAGGCCCACCAACGGCACGAGCGGGAGGCCTACCAGCGAGACCGCGAAGGCGACGGTGATCGCCGCGAGACACGGCGCCGCGAAAAGCCCCCAGACGATGCAGGCGGGCAGCTGCCTGTCGAGCGTGTCGCGCGTGTTGCGCAGCGCCTCGGGGAAGAGCGTCCACAGGACGATGCCGACCACGAGCCAGCCGATGCCGGCGAAGAGCTTGCCGAAGACCGCCATCGCGGCGATCGAGGCGACGAGGGTGGCGAGCGGCGCGAGGAACTTCGCGACGCCGCGAAAGCCCGGGAGATCGAGGATGGGCCCATCCACCTTCGCGGCGGGATCGACCTGCGTGCCGCCGCCGAAGGCGACGACCGGGCCGTTGACCGCGGAGCGGGGGCCGAGTTTCGCCGCGCCGCCGAGCGCGACGACCGGACCATCGATAGAGCCGTCGACCGACACCGAGCCGCCGACCGCGACGACGGGGCCGTCGACCGTCTGGCCGGGCGCGATCACGATATCCTGTCCGAACCGGACCACGCCTTCCGACACGTGCCCGGCTTCCGGCGCCGCCGGAGCCGGCGTGGGCTTGGAAACGGGCTTGGGCGCCGGGGTCGGGCTGGGAACCGGGGCGAGGGACGGCTTCACCGCTACGGGCGTCGGCGCCGGCGAGGGCTTCGGCGCGGCGGAGGGCGAGGGCGCGGGCGACGGAGCCGGCGAGGGCGCCGGCGTCGGGGCGGCGAAGGCGAGGACGGCAGCGAGGCCTAGGAGCGCGGCGCTCATCGCTTGATGGACGTCAGGTCCTGGAAGGTGATGCCGCAGCCCGTGAAATTGCCCTGCGCGTCCTGGATGAGGAGCGTACTGTAGCCGAGGAGGCGCGGCTGGTCCTTGTAGCTCCATCGGAGGTCCTGGCGTTTGGCGATCTGCTTCGTTTGGAGCGTCTTGGCGAGCACCTCGGCGAGCGCGGGGATGTGGCGGAGCGCCTCCTCGACCGGGACGTTCATCACCTCTTCCTGAATCTCGAGAATTCTCTTGGCCGCCGGGTTGCAGATGATGACGCGGCCGCGAAGGTCGAGGGCGAGGAAGCCGCCCGTGAGGTTCTCGAGGATGCTCGCGTTGTGCGCGGTCACCTTGTTGAGCATCGCCTCGAGCCGCACGAGACGCAGGTTGGCCGAGACCGCCTGGCAGACCGCCTCGACGAACTTCTGGTCTTCCTCGGAGAAAGGGGCGCCGCGCTTGTTGAGGAGTTCGATGACGCCGACGAGGTCGAGGCGGTCCATTAGCGGGACGCAGAGCACCGACCGGGTCTTGAACCCGGTCGCCTGGTCGACGTCCTGCATGAATCGGGAGTCCTTATACGCGTCGACCACGAGCAGCGGCTCGCGGTGCACCGCGACCCAGCCGCAGAGGCCCTTGCCCATCGGGATCGGCACCTGGCTGATCTGCTCGGGCGGGATGCCGAGCGCGTAGACCGGCACGAGTTCCCGGCCCTTCACGCCGACGACGAAATAAGTGCCCGCTTCGGCTTCGAGCGCCACCGAGAGCTTCTCGATAACGCGGATCCACATCTTGTCCTCGGCTCCTTCGCGCAGCTGCTGTCCGACGGCGAGGATGTCGTAGAAGGCCTTGAGGTAGCGGTGTGCGAGTTCGGCTCCTGTCGTCGCCGTCATGCTTTCTTCCTCCGCTTAGGCTGGGGCGTCTTGGGCACCGAGGGATCGGCGATCGGGGAGGGGGTGAGCTCGGTCTTCGCCTCGGGCTCGGGCTCCGGCGCGGCGACGGACGCGGGCTTGGGCGCGTGCGCGGTGGCTTCTCGCGCCTGCTCGAGGAACGCGCGGGCGCCTTCCAG
>JACRDR010000432.1 GCA_016212845.1 Elusimicrobiota bacterium | reverse complement strand
GATCGTGCCGTCGTGAGAGCGGTGGAGGCGAGCCTTCATAAAGCGGACGGCCGGTCCTCGCCCCGGACCGGCCGTTCGACTTCCTTAAATGGAGCGGGCGATGGGAATCGAACCCACGTCTGGAGCTTGGGAAGCTCTCATTCTACCATTGAACTACGCCCGCGGCTTTGCTGCTTGAGGAATTATAGCCCTACGGCCGCTTCCTTACAAGGGAAAGGTACTCGTAGAGGATCGAGGCGGCGGCGGCGCCGGCGAACGGGCCCACCCAGTACACCCACCAGTACGTCCAATGGCCGGTGATCATCGCGGGGCCGAACGCCCGGGCGGGGTTGAGCGCGCCGCCGGTCAGCGGGCCGCCGATCAGGAGGCCCACCGCGTAGCTCGCGCCGATCACGAACGGGGCCGAGGCCTCGCGCTCCTTCGCCTCGATGGTCGTCGCGTAGACTCCGGTCACGAGGAAAAACGTCAGGACCGCCTCGACGAGCGTGGCCGCCTTGTAGCCGAGGTCGGACGGCGTGCACGCGCCTAAGAACGGGGCACCGGCGGCGAGTTCCGGCCGGGCATGGAGCACGGCCTTGAGGAGGAGCCCGGCGAGGGCCGCGCCCAGGAGCTGGGCGAAGACGAAAAAGACGGACAAGACGGCATTTTGGCGTCCGTTGGCCCAAAGGCAGAGCGTCAGGGCGGGGTTGCACTGGGCTCCGGAAACCCGGCCGTAGATGACGAGCAGGGCGGCGGCGGCGAGACCCTGCGCCAGCGCGATGCCGGTCCAGCCGAGCCGCCCGCCGCTGACGGCGTCCATGCAGACGGCGCCGGCGCCGACCGCCACGAAAAAAAACGTGGCGACGAATTCGGCCAGGATCGCGCGGAGGTTTCCCGCCATTTCGGGTCGAGTCTACTATATCCCCCCTCTATAAGGAAACGCCGGAGACCGGGAGTCCTAGACGAGGGGACACCGAAGGGCCCTAGGAGGCTTGGGCCGATCCGGGCTATGATCGGGGTATGGCGATCTCCCGGTATCGCCGACTCGCGCTGCTTTTAGGCGCGCTCTCGGCCGCAGTCACTCAGGTTTCGGCCCAGCAGGTCTCCCGAGTCCTTCCCGGCTCGGTCCTCGAGGGCGCGGCGGTCCCCGGAGCTCGAGTCTCAAACGCTCCCTCGCTGTCCCTCCCCCAGTCCTTCGTCGCCCCCGCGCTCGCGCGTCCGTCGATCCTCTCCGCCGTCCTCGCTCCGAACCTCCGGGCGGTCCTGCGGTCCGGCCGGGTCGCCGCGGCCGAGCCGCTCGCCGGTCCCGCGTCCGCGGGCCGCGCGCACGCGCTCCGGCTCGAAGTCGAGGCGCAGCTCGCCGCGATGCGACGAGAGGTCGGAGACGATTCGGATCTCGCGAAGGTCGCCGCCGACGCCGCCCCGCTCCTCGATGCGATCGAGGCGCACCTGCGCGAGGGCGCGATCGATCCGGACGCCGCGCTTCGCTACTCGTCCGACGACGCCGCGGTCCCGGTGCGCGAGCGCGCGGTCCGCGTGGGCGTCTATCCCGTCGCCGCCGATCCGTTCCAGTGGGCGCACATCCTCATCGGCCTGCAGGCGATCGCCAAGCTCAAGCTCGACAAAGTCGTGTTCATCCTGGCCGGCGACGACCCGCGCAAGCCGACGATGACCCCCGCCTCCGTCCGGCATCCGATGGGCCGGAGCGTGCTGGAGCGGTTCGCGCCCTTCTTCGCGTTCTCTCCCATCGCGCAGGGCACGCTCTACGACGGCGAGACGAACATCTTCCGCCTGCTCGCGCTCAACCCGGAGCAGAAGATCGAGGCCTTCTACATGGTGGGCGACGACCACTACAAGCTTGTCGACAAGAAGGGCAATCCCGACACGCTGCCCAAGCTCGAGGCGAACATGGGCAAGCTGCTGGTCGACGCCGCGCGGCACAAGGTTCTCGTCGCCTTCAACGAGCGCGAGGGCCGCGGCGAGGAAGTGCCGACCTCTCTCGACGTGACGTTCCTCCCCCGGATGTCTTTCGACGCCTCGTCGACGCTGGTGCGCGGAGGCAAGTTCGCCCTCATGCCGCACGCGGCGTACGATCACGTGCGCGAAACGGGCAGCGGTCTCTACGGGATCGCTCCGGCGAAGCCGAAGCCTTAGTAGGCGCGGGCCAGCAGCAGGCGGGACGCCGCGGCGGCGGTCCAGTACGGCAGCCAGCCGTGGTTCCGGCGGCGCATCGGCTCGGGCGGCAGCGCCGCCCCGGCTCCCAGCACGCGATCCGACGAAGACGCTTCGCGTCCGCCGCGCTCGAGAGCCAAGCCCGCCGCGTAAGACGCCGCTTCGGCGCTCACGCTTCGCGGCATCGCGACGCCTTCGAGCACGCGCAGTCCCAGCGCCGCGCTTTCCTCGGCTTCGGTCCCCGGGTTTTCCAGCCGCAGCGGCGTCGGCGCTTGTACGCCGTCCGCGAACGCGGAAGGCGCCGCCGCCGGGTATCCGGCCTTTTCCGCCAGGGGCGACGGCATTCCGAACAGAGCGTTCACGTAAGAGAAGGAGCGCGCGCCGTCGGTCCGCGACTCGGCGGTGAGGTCCGACGTCGCGCCTCGCGCTTCGAACTCGCGGTTCTCCCTCGTCCGGCGATCGCGGGACACGGAAGGAGCGAGGCCGTACTCGCCGTTGGAGGCCGGCGCGGCGTAGCCGCCCATCGCGGGCGCGGCCGGCCGGGACTCGGCGAAGCCGTCCAACAGCATGGACGCGTACTTGCGGGCGGTCGTCTTGCCGGGCGGGAAGCTGCCGCCGAAAAGCGAATCCATCACGCGGAGCATCTC
>JACRDR010000431.1 GCA_016212845.1 Elusimicrobiota bacterium | reverse complement strand
GTTCGCCCGGCTTCCCCTCGGGGTCGACAGCCGCTACGTCCGCAAGCAGGGCAAGGCCTGGATCGAGCTGAGCGACCGGCTCGAGAAGGGCGCGGGACCCGAGATCTACCATCAATATATCCACCGCCTCCAGGACCGCTCGCCCGAGTTGGTCACCGCCGCCGACGCCGAAACCGTCTCAGGCTACCGGGCCGCGATGCGCTACCTCCGCTCCCAAATCCGTGCCAATCAAGACATGCCCCAGGCCCCGCTCGCCGTCCGCGCCGCGTTCGGTGCGGAAAAGACCTTCGTCCGCCACGCGCGCCGCCGGGCGCCGGTGCTCGCGGTCTACACCTCGGGACGCTGACGCTCTTGCCTTCGTCGATCGACCGCGGATATAATTTTCGCCGATGCGTCTCGGGCTGATCGCGTTCGCGCTGGTGTCGTTCGCCGTCGCGTCCCCCATGCCGGCCACCGACTGGGCCCGCTTTTCCGTCCTCACCCCCGCCGGCCGTCCGGAGCCCGGCGCCGAGTTCCTGCACGGCCTCAACCGCCTCGCGTGGGCCACGCACACGCTCGGAAAGACCGACCAGAGCATCACCAACCTAGCCAAGGCCTACGGCACGAACATGCAGAGCCTGCAGGCCACCAACAATAACGAGCTGATGCTAACGGCCATCGGCCAAAAGCTCACGGTGCAGAACCGCGAGGGGCTGCTTTATCGGGTCCGCAAAGAGGAAGGCGAAACCCTCGACGAGATCATCAAGCGCTTCCGGAAAGACCCCGCCGGCTTCGCGGCCCTCAAGAAGAAGACCGTCGAGGCGAACGACCTCCCCGGCGTGGCGCTGCTCGAGCCCTACGAGTTCCAGCCGGGCGAGGCGGTGCTGCTGCCCGGCATCACCCTCGACTTCGACACCTACCGCTTCCCCTTCGCGCAGCCCGGCTGGCACCGGATCAGCTCCGGCTTCGGCAACCGCCTGCATCCGATCCTGCGCTACCGCCGCATGCACGCGGGCTTGGACCTGCCGAAGCCCTTCGGGACGCCGGTCTACGCCTCCCGGTCCGGCCGCGTGATCCACGCGGGCTGGGCCGAAGGCTACGGGAAGATGGTGGAAATCCGCCACACCGACGGCTGGAGCACGCGCTACGGCCACCTCTCCACCATCGGCGTCGCCGAAGGCCAATGGGTGACCCGCGGCAAGACCCTGCTCGGTCGCGTCGGCAACTCGGGCCTCTCGACGGGCCCTCACCTGCACTTCGAAGTGCGCGACAAGCACGGCCGTCCCATCAACCCGCGCACGAAGATCGGCAAGCGCTAGCGCCGCTCCCCGGCCCCCCGCCCGCCGCGGCCGGACGCGCAAGAGCGCCGGTGTGCGCCCGCAGGCGGCAACGTCCCGGCGCCCTTCTGACTTAATTATAACAACCGCGACACCCCGTCACTTGGCTCAAGCCAAACGACACGGCTACTCGATCCATCGTCCCAGGCCTCGTCTGGGCACTTCGGCCCTCCCGGGGCGCCGGCGCGGCGTTTACCCTGGTCGCAGGCCTCGGCATGGTGGCACCGCGACCGCTTTTCCTCTATTTAGTCCTCGCTCTCCCTTGCGGAGGGGCGGCCGCCGCCGATTGGGCGATCGACGCCGGGGCGCTGACGCAGTCCGCGAACGCGCTTCGAGGCCGGATGGAACTGCGCTACCAGCAGCCCCAGGCTCCGCCCGTCCTGCCGCCGCCGGACCCGCGCCGGGTCAACCAAGGCTTCGAGGCGCTCGGGCCCGCGGGCAGCACCGGGAAGGTCGACGGACCGTTCTTGCGAGGCAACGGGCGCTACGAGGTGCTCCGCAACGACGCGACCGAGCTGCAGCTCCATCTGAAGACCGGCTATGTCGACGGCACGCTGCGCCTTCTCATCGACGCGGCCGACAAGGTCTGGCTCGGATTTTGGGGCAAGGTCTTCGATCCTCGCAACGGCAAGACGTACGACCTCAAGAACTGGGCGCAGATCCGCATGGACTACGACGCGCGCAAGGACGAAGGCGCGTTCCGCTGGGTCGAGAACGGCAAGCCGAAGTCCGAGCACTTCTCCGGCGGCGCCTCGGGCAACGACATGACGATCGAGCTCGCCGGCGGCTGGGACCACCAGTTCAAGCGGGAGCGCTAGCGCGTCAGCCGGGCGATCGCGGCGGCCGCCGCGGGGAATGCCTTTACCAGCGCGGCGCGTTCGCCGAGCTCGAAATCCGCGAAATCGAAGCCGGGCGCCACGGTGCAGCCGACGAGCGCGAATTCGCCCAGCGGCTCGGCGCCGAACCAGGTGCCCGCCCCGACCGCGTGCTGCGGTGAGTCCGGGCCGACGACGCTTTCCCGGGCGCCCGACACCGCCAGCTCGACGACCTTGAGCGGCGAACCCAGGTGGAAATGCCACAACTCGTCCGACTTGATCCGATGGAGGCGAGAAACCTGGCCCCGCGGGAGGAGGTACAGGATCGCGGTCGAGGCCGGCCGGGCGCCGCGCGCGGTTTCGACGCTTTCCTTCGCCCGGTAGGTCTCGCGGTAGAAGCCTCCCTCGGGATGGGGCGCCAAGTCCAGGCGGCGGACGAGCTCTTCGGCCGTCATACGGACGATCCTACCAAAGCCTTGCGCCCGTAATCCCGGCGGGCCATCCTAAACCTCGTGAAGGCGCTGTGGGGAGCCATCAGCCTGGCGGCGGTCGTAACCGTCGGGCTGGCGGTCTTGATCTATACGCGTAAGGACCCGTGGGGGCCGCCGGAGGCCGGCGCCGGCGCGCAGGCCGACGCGGTCATCGCGCGCTGGAGCGCGCAGAACGTCCCGATGAATAAGCGCGCGCTGACGGTCGTCGTTTACGACCGCTCGGCCTCCGGCACGCCCGTGGATCCGCCGGACGAGTCCGCGGTCTTGGCGAAGCGCTCGCCTCTGGACCGGCTCCTCGGCAACCCGCCGCCCGACCCGGCGACCGCGGACTTCATCGACACCTTGCGCAAGGAGTCCGGAGTCGTGCTCGTGCGCTACGACCCCCGGGCGGCCGGCGACGCGGCGTCGCAAGGCGTGAAGGAGGCGATCGTCAAAGCGCACGACGCCGGCGCGGAGATCAACGTCGTCACGGCCGGCGCGTCGGTGGCGCCCGCGGTGAAGGCGATCTCGGAGCTGGAAGGCACGACCCGGCAGGGCGTCGCCGTCGGAGTCAACAAGCTCGTGGCGCTGGGCATCGAGCGGCCCCGGCTGAAGCTGATCCACTCGTACTTCAACTCGGACCCGCGGCCTCGCAACGTGCTCGAATGGGCGAACTTCTACCGGGAGCCCGGGGCGGTGCCGCCGAAGACCTATCTCGACGTCTCGACGCGCGGCGGCGCGCCCGTTCAATTCTCCGGCGGCTTGGCGGCGTCCGTCAGCGCCGACCCCGCGCGCGGAGTCGCCCAACTGCTCGCCGACGTGAGGCCGATCGTCGCGGCCGCCAAGGCCGCCCGGCCTCCGGACGAGCCCGCCGGCGAGCGCCCGTTCCGAAACCTGGAGGGGCAGACGTCGTTTAAGACCTTCAAGAGCGAATCGGCGGCGATGCCGAAGCGCCCGGCGGCGCCTACCAGCGACTCGATGTCCATGATCAAGGCGCCCGAGGAGGAGACCGGGAAGGTCACCGCGAAGGCGACCCCGGGGGACTGCGGGCAAGGCTTCCATCCGTTCGTCACCGACATGGACTGGTGCTGTCCCGACAAGGCGCCTCAGCGCTTCACCGTGAAGTCCACCCCCGAGCGGGTCTG
>JACRDR010000049.1 GCA_016212845.1 Elusimicrobiota bacterium | reverse complement strand
GGTTCGAATCCGAGGGGTCCAAGATCATCTATGTCTCCAAATAAAGCCATCCGAGGCACCAAGCCGGGCGCGACGCACGTCACCGGACCGGGAAAGCTCGGCGCCGCCGCCTTCGCGCGGTGGTACCGCGCCCGCACCGTCGAGCAGTGGGAAGGCCTCGACGTCGAAGGCGTCGCCCGCCTCGCCGCGTGGATCGTGAGCGCGCAGGAGAAGGGCCGCCAGGTGTTCGTGATGGGCAACGGCGGCTCCGCCGCGACCGCCTCGCACATCGCCACCGACCTTTCGAAGACCGCGCACGTCCATGGGAAGAAGCCGGTGAAGTGCCTCTCGCTCGCGGACAACGTCGCGTTCATCACGGCGATCGGCAACGACCTCTCCTTCGACGACATTTTCTCGCGGCAGCTCGAGAACGTTCTGGGCGCGGGCGACGTCGTGCTCCTGGTGAGCGGCAGCGGCAATTCGCCGAACCTGCTGAAGGCGGCGGCGTTGGCCAAGGCTAGAGGAGCCAAGTCCGCGGCGCTCCTCGGCTTCGACGGCGGCAAGCTGAAGTCGAAGGTGGACCTCGCCCTCCTCGTCTCCTCCGACCAGTACGGCGTGATCGAGGACCTGCACATGTCGATCGGCCACATCCTGACCTTCTTCCTCAAACAGCGCGCGTGAAATTCTCGATCATCGTCCCGATCTTCAACGAGAAGGCGACCGCTCCGGTGCTCCTGGAGCAGGTGTTGAAAGTCGAGCTCCCCGGCGTCGAGAAGGAGATCGTGATCGTCGAGGGCAACTCCACCGACGGCACGAGGGACATCGTGAGGGCCTACGAGTCGAGGCCCGGCGTACGGGTGATTTATGAAGACCAGCCCCGCGGCAAAGGCGCCGCGGTGCGCACGGGCCTGGCCGCGATCACCGGCGACGTCGTCTTGATCCAGGACGGCGACCTCGAGTACTCGACCGAGGACTATCCGAAGGTGCTCGAGCCGATCCAGGCCGGCCGCGCCGAGATCGTCTTCGGCTCGCGCGTGCGGACCTCGTCGCAGCACTGGCAGTTCCGGCGCTACGCCGGCTTCGAGAAGTTCTACGGCTTCTTCGTGAACCTCGGCGGCGTGCTCTTCACGACACTCTTCAACGTGCTCTACGGCACGAACCTGACCGACGGCGCGACGATGTTCAAAGTGTTCCGGACCGAGGATCTCAAGAAGATCACGCTCCGCTCGAACGGCTTCGACTACGACTGGGAGATCTCCGGCAAGCTCGTGCGCCTCGGCTGCCGGGTCGCCGAGGTGCCCGTCGCCTACAAGGCCCGGAGCCGCGCGGAAGGAAAAAAGATACGCTTCTGGAGGGACGGTACCCGCGTCGCCATCGCGATCGTGCGCTACCGCTTCTGCGACTGATGCCGATGCTCCTCATTCTCTTCTTCTGCGTCGCCGGCTACTTCCTCGACATGGGCCTGGCCCAATGGGGCCTGCCTCACCGGGCGATCGCCCTCGGCTGGAAGCTGCTCGCGGCCCTCGCGGTCACCCACCTCGTCGCCCGCCGGCTCTTCGACCGCCTCGTCCTCCGCCTGCACCTGACCGTCCCGGCTTTCGTACGCGACATCGCGATGGCGGGCGCCTACGCGATCGTCGGCATGATCGTCCTCTCGCTTTCCGACGTCGACTTGAGCGGCCTGATCGCGACCTCCGCGGTCATGACCGCGATCATCGCCTTCTCCCTTCAGGACACGCTCGGCAACCTGCTGGGCGGCATGGTGCTCCAGCTCGAGCAGTCCGTCGAGATCGGCGACCGGGTGAAGTTCAACGACATGGAAGGCGTCGTCCGCGAGATCCGCTGGCGCCAGACGCAGCTCGAGCTGGGCAACGGCGACCTGGTCATCATCCCGAACAGCCTCTTGATGAAGAACCCGATCCGCGTGCTCGGCCGCTCGCCGGGCCTGCCTGGCAAGCGCTGGGTCTCGGTCCCGTTCTCCGTGGGCTACGGCCGCTCGCCGGGCGAGATCGTCGAGATCGCCGAGCGCGCGCTCCGGCGCGATCCGCCGCCGGGCGCCGCGAGCGAGCCGCCGCCCTCCTGCATCATCACCGACTTCCACGATACCAACGCGTCCTTCGCGCTCGGCTACTACCTCACGGACCTTCCGAACGAAGGCAACGTGTCCTCGGCGGTGCGCGCTAGACTGCACTACGCGCTCGCCCGCGAGGGCATCGAGCTGCAGACTTCCTCGCGCGCCGTCGTCACCGTTCAGAACGAGAACACCGTGCGGGAGCGAAGACGCGAGCGGGAGCTCGAGCGGCGTCTTGCGGTCCTCTCCGGCGTGCCCCTTTTCGCCTCGCTGACGCCCGAGGAGCTCCGCACGCTCGCCGAGCGCCTCAAGCACGCGCCCTTCGCCAAGGGCGAGCTGCTGACCAAGCACGGCGCGTCCGGGCATTGGCTCTACATCATCGACCGCGGCGTCGCCTCGGTCCGCCTCTCCGGCCGCGAGAGCACGGAAGTGGCGCAGCTCAAGGCCGGCGACTTCATGGGCGAGATGGCGCTCATGACCGGCGAGACCCGCGCCGCGACCGTCATGGCGCAGACCGAGCTCGACTGCTACCGGCTCGACCAGGACGGCTTCCGCGACATCCTCGCGCGGCGCCCCGAGATCGCCGAGAGCATCTCGGCCGTGCTCGCCGAGCGGCGTCAGCGGCTCGAGAACGTGCGGGAGAAGTCGGCGGCCCGTCCCGTCGCGAGCCTCGAGCGCGTGCAGAAGGACCTGCTCTCGCGCATCCGCAGCTTCTTCCAGCTCTCCTAGAACGTGCCCAGCACGAAGGCGGGCAGCCCCGACGCCTGAGTAGGCCTCGGGGGAAGCGGCTTTCCGTCGGAAGTCCACGTCCAAAACGCCGCGTCCATCCACGGCGTCTCTTCCGGAGGGTAGCCGTGCTGGCCGATCCCTTGGCAGTCGAACCAGCCGGGCTTCTTCCCGTCGGGACGGCACGTGTCGCCGGGCTTGAGCTCGCCCGCGAACGCGGTGCCGGGCGGCAAGGAGCCGATCGCCGAGATGCCGTTGATCCCGGTCTTCACGGGCCGCACTTCGAGCGGCACGCCGGCCGCTTTCGCCTTCGCCGCGATCTCCTCCGGCGTCAGAGGCGCGTGAAAGAGCGCGTGCGTCCAGCGGTGCTCGGCCTCGTAGGCGTCCTTGCCGAAGACGCGCTCGAGCGCCGAAAGCGGCGCGAGCTTAGTGATCTCCTGCATCCCGTGGTCGGCGGCGAAAACGACCACGATGCGGTCGCCGGGCCGGAGCTCCGCCGTCAGCAGCCGCTCGAGATCGGCGACGTTGGCCTTCACGTCGCTCCAGGACTTCTTCAGCGGCTCGCCGAGCGGGCCGTAGGTGTGCCCCACGCGGTCGAGGCCCGGAGTCCAGGACATATAGAGGAAGTCGCGCTTGCGGTCCCATGCCTTCACGCTCAAGAGCACCGAGGCGACGACCTGGGAATAGCTCTCCTCGACGAAGCGCTCTTGGTGCCGGTGCGCGGAGGAGCTCGGCCACTCGCCGTAGGAGACCGGCCAGAGCCGCACCTCGCTCTCGAGCCCGCGCTTGGAGGCGGTGACCCAGAGCGGCTCGGCGTGCAGCCTCGTCGACTGGTTGCGCCCGTCGCCGGCGTCGTAGCCCTTCTCGCGTTCGGCTTTCACCGGCCGGTTGGAGAAGACGCCGTGAATCTCCGGCGCGACGCCGGTCGCCAGGGTCGAGTGCCCGGGAAAGGTCTGCGAGGGGAACGGCGGACGGATGGCGGTCACCGTGGCGGACAGAACGAACGCGGGGTCGATCGTCTCGAGCTGCTTGAAGCCCACGCCGTCCATCGAGAGGACGATCACCGCCTGGGCGGCCCACGCCGGCGAGGCGAGGGCCAGCAGGGAAAGAAGCACTAGAGCGCGCGCTCGAGCGCGTCGCAGACCGTCTCGAGCACCTTGATGCGCGCGAACCTCTTGTCCTCGGCCTCGACGAGCACCCACGGCGCGTGCGGCGTGCTGGTCCGCTCGATCATCTCGACCGCGGCCGCCTCGTAGGCGGGGGCCTTCTCGCGGTTGCGCCAGTCTTCCTCGCCGATCTTGAACTGCTTGTAGGCGATGCGCTCCCGCTCCTTAAAGCGGCGCAGCTGCTCCTCGGGGCTGATCGACAGCCAGAACTTCACGATGACCGTGCCGAAGGACGCGAGCTGCTCCTCGAAGGCGTTGATCTCGGCGAAGGCGCGCTTCCAGTCCTCGGGCGCGCAGAAGCCTTCGAGCCGCTCCACGAGGACGCGCCCGTACCACGACCGGTCGTAGATCGTCGTCTGTCCCAGGCGGGGAAGGTCGCGCCAGAACCGCCAGAGATAGGGGTGCTTGCGCTCCTCCTCCGTCGGCGCGGCGACCGCGATCACGCGGTAGTTGCGCGCGTCGATCGCCTGCGTGAGGCGGCGGATGCTCCCGCCCTTGCCCGCCGCGTCGGAACCCTCGAAGGCGAGGATCATCGAGCGGCCTTTCGCGCGCAGCTTGCGGGCGAGGCGCGCGAGCCGGGCCTGGCCCTTCTCGAGCGCGTGCTCGTACTTCTTCGCGGAGAGGGAGCGGGAGAGGTCGAGCTTCTTGATCACGCTGCCGGCCTTGGGCTTGGGCAACGCGGGCTTGGCGGGCGGCGTCCTTTTGGCCGCCGCGTCGGCGGCGGCTTCCAGCGTCTGCACGATTTTCTGCGCCGCGGTGACGTCGCGCCAGTGGCGGTCGGAGGACTCGATGACCTCCCACGGGGCGTCGGCGGTGCTCGTCTTGAGCAACGCCTCCTCCGAGATCTTCCGGAAGCGGTCGTACTTCTCGTGGAACTCCCAGTCCTGCTTCGTGACGCGCCACGAGGTGTCTTTGTCGGCTTCCAGCCTCTCGAAGCGCTTCTTCTGCGCCTTCTTCGAGACGTGGAACCAAAGCTTGATCAGCCGGACGTTCTCGCGGGCGAGCATCGATTCGAATTCGACGATGTGGTCCATCTGGACGGCGAAGGCGTCGCGGTCGAGGTCCTTGAAGACGCGGCCGACGATCGGCTGCGTGTACCAGTTGCCGATATGGACGCTGAGGCGCCCCTTGGGGGGAAGCAGGCGCCAAAAGCGCCAGAAGCGGGGCCGCTCGCGCTCCTCGTCGGTCGGCGCCCCGAGGGCATGGACCTGGACGTGCCGCGGGTCCATCCACTCGAGCAGGGTGTTCGCGAAATCCGTGCGTCCCGCGCCCTCGACGCCGCCGACGAGGATCATGGCGGCGAAGCCGCCTTCCGAGAGCTTGCCCTGCGCCTTGAGCAGCGCCTCTCGCAGCTTCGGTTCCAGCTTCTTGTACTCTTCCTTGCTAAGGCTCGCGCCCACTTCCGCCGCTTCGAACATGCGGCCAGTCTAGCAAAGGGCGATTTACTTCGCTGTCACCTTGGCCTTCGTCTTCACCGTGCGGCGGGAGCGGCGTCCGCCCTTCACCATCTTGCTGCGCTGCCGCTTGGCGCGCGCGGCCGCGATCGCGGTTTCGACGCGCTGACGCTCCTCCGGCGGAGGAATCACCGCGGGCAGCCCCATCTTCTCGAGCCAAAGCTCGCGGGCCCAACCGATGGTGTGGTAGAGGTGCTCGTCCTCCTCCTCCTCGACCGCGTCGAAGGCGCGTTGGAGCGCCGCGGCCTCCTCGGGCTCGGCCTGCTTGGAGATCTCGCCGATGAGCTCCCAGTTCATGTGGTCCTTGGTCTCGGCGTCGATGACGCACTCGGCCGCCACCACCTGCGCCTGCTCCTTGTCCCCGCCCTGAAGCGCGGTTTCCATCGCGTCGACGAGCGCGACCGCCTTCAGCCGGCAGATCTTCCTCCCCGACGTCTCCTCGTCGGCCTCGAGCCCGAGCGACTTCATCAAGTTCTGCACGATCTCGACGTGCCGCTCCGTCTGCTGCAAATACTTCTCCCACTCCTCCTTCAACTCGTCGTTGACGGCGCAGCGCAGCGCCGTCTCATAAACCCTCACGCCGCCCAACTCCGTCTCGAGCGCCTCGAAGATGAGACTCTGAAAGCCTTCCGTGTTCATAGAGCCCTCCCCGTAAATAGGGTAGCCCGAGGGCTCGGCGCCTTGGTGGCTGCGGAGTAAAGATTGAGCTAGGAAAGTCCTAGCGGATCACTTTGAAGCGGCGAACAGCTTGTCCACGACCAGAAGTAGGAGCCGGTCTTTCTCCGCGGCGGTGATGGTTCCCGAACGCAGCTTAGCCACCAGACTCCGAGCCTCCTTGTCGTCAGAAGGAGTGAGGCTGTCGATGATTGCAGAAGGGTCCTTCGTCTCGCCGGGGCTCAATACGACCCGCAGCTTGCCAGCGTCCGCTCCGAAGCTTTGAATGGAAAAGGATTGCTGGTCCAGTTTCTTGCGGAGCTCCATCATATCCACGCCCTCGGGAATCCAATAGGTCCGCCCCGCCTCCGCCACGCATACGCCCGAAATCAGTAGAACAGCCAGAACTAGGCCTTTCATTGAACCTCCCGTACTCTTTCGATAAGAAGTAGCTACCATTTCCTGCCGCATCTAAAGAGCTTCATCATGCCGGTCCAAGTGCCCGCCGTCGGGTAAAGCTTGAGGCTGGACCAGGCGCTGGTACCCGCGTAGCGAAACGCCGAGGTGATACTGCTTATGTAGCCGCAGCTAAGAAATACGCTTGCATCCATCGTTCCGAGAGCGGCGCTTGGATTCCCGTACTCCGAGGAGAATGAGATACTTCCTCGAGCCACATAGCCGGGCGGAAAGGCAGCGGAATACCCCCGGGTCATTTTCGCAGCCGATTCCAGATCTCCAAAATAGAATCCGCTGTTATAGCCGGCCGAATAGATGGACCATCTATACACGCTGGAGGAAACTCCGCCTACCCTCAGGAGCATATCCGCCTGATTGGTGGTGTTCTGGATGAAGTTCCAAATGAGCTTGTAGTCGGTGGAAGAGCTCAAGTTGTCGAAATTAACCTCCGAGGCGCCCGTAAAAGCCTTTGAGTCGATTTCGACGCAGAGAAGATCGCTTGAGGCTAAGGTGCTGCCGTCTGCCCACTTGACGTACCCGCCGGACGTCAGTTCAAGAGGCCCGCCATTGTAGACTTTGACGCCGCTGGATAGGTTCAGAGCATAGGTCCCCGCCCCTGGCGCCGCCGTAAAGGTGCTTTTCAAGACACCGGAGCCTACCTGGGCGGACCCTTGGATATCCAGCGTGGTGGCGGGGCTGGTTGTAAGAATGCCGACGTTGCCCCCGGTCACTGCAAAGGTTGAACCCCCAACGCTGAAGGCATTCCCTTGTATAGTGGCGGTTCCGGCCATGAT